>NZ_BCPP01000045.1:0-15860 GCF_016586125.1 Burkholderia sp. E168m23 | reverse complement strand
AGTTATACGACCGAGGCCGTGCTGTTCCTGTACGGGATCGCGGCGGGCGATCCGGGCCAGACGCCGCAGATGCTCGTCGGCGGGCTGCTCGGCGTGCTCGGCGGGGCGGGGCTCGGCTACGCGATGTACGCGGGCCTGCTGCAGATTCCGTTGAAGCGCCTGTTCTCCGTCACCAACGCGCTGATCGTGCTGCTCGCCGCGGGCATGGCGAGCCAGTGCGTCGGCTTCCTGCTGGCGGCCGGCCTCGTGCCGTCGTGGGGCGATGCGGTCTGGGACACGTCGTGGCTGCTCAAGGAATCGAGCATCGTCGGCAAGGCGCTGCATACGCTGATCGGCTATACCGCGCGGCCGGCGGGCATCCAGATCGCCGCGTACGTCGCGACGCTGGTCGCGATCGTCGTGCTGACACGGCTCGTCGGCCGGCCGCAGCAGACGGTGAGGCCGCCGCACGCCGCTGCGTGAGTGTTGCCGGGTTTCCGGGTTCGAATGAAAGAAGGGGCGTCATGGACGCCCCTTCTTTCATTTGCGGTGCGCGACGCGCCTGCGCTCGGTCAGCTGTGGTTGTCGATCCACGCGCGTGCCCATTCGAGCCCGGCATCGCGCGCGTCGTCTTCGGTATCGAACACGCCGAGCACGCCCGACGCCTCGACGAGCCGGTTGTTCTGCGTGATCGTGCCGCTCGCCGCGAAGCGCTCGGGCTGCATGATCTCGTCCTGCTGCAGGATCGCGTGGCCCCAGATCTGGTAGCCGTGGTAGGTCTGCGCTTCCATTATCGAGTCACCTCCGCCGAGCGGCCGTGCGTGCCGACCTGCAGCACGTTGCCGTCCGGCGTGTATTGACGCGGGATGTCGGAGAAGGTGAGCGCGCGCGTCGCGTCCGGCGCGGCCGGCTGCATCACCGTGAGACGCCCGGGCGCCGGTTGCGCGACGGGGCGCGGGGCGGCACGGGTTTCGGTCGCGGTGGCGGTCGGGCGGTGCGAGCCCGCTTTCACGGCCTGCGCGACGCGACGCTTGGGCGGTTTCGCGGCGGCTTTCGGCGTGGCGCTCGCGTGCTTCTCCGCGCTCTTGCCGGTACGCGCGTCGGCGCCCGGATGGGCAGTCGGCGTACGGGCATCCGGCGTACGGGCTGCCGGCTGCCGCGCCTCGGGCGGGTTCCAGACCTCGACATAGTGCTCGGCGGCCCAGCCCGTCGACGCGAACGTCAGCGCCAGCAATCCGCATCCAAACAGTCTTACCATTGTCTCTCCGTCATATTCGTTGCGGCGCGTCCGGTCGGGGCCGTGCAGGGGCATTCGGGGAAGCCGGCTCAGGAGAACACCTCGAGCCCGTGTTTCTCGACGATCTGGAGCATGCGCGCGGCGATGCCGCTCGGCCGCTTGTCGCCCTGTTCCCATTGGCGGATCGTCGACGTCGTCGTGTTCAGGTAGAGCGCGAACACGCTCTGGCTGACGTTGACCGACTTGCGGATGCGGGCGATCGCTTCCGGATCGAACTGCGGCGCGGCTTCGATGCAGAGATCGTCGTATTCCCGCATCGTCTTCTTGTCGATCAGTTGCGCACGATACAGGCCGGACGCGGCGCTGTGGATCGCCTCCGTCGCATCGCTCTTGAATCGACTCTTAGCCATTGCAAATCTCCACAAGCTCTTTCAGTGCGACCAGCGTCGCGATGTCGCTGTCGGTGTGTCGACCTACGTCCGCGGCGAGCTTTCTGAACGCGCGCAGTTCGCATGCGTCGATGTTGTCGTGGTCGCATTTCGCGAACAGGAACACGAACACCCACGTGTGCCCGACCTTGCCCAGCACGATCCCGCGCTGCCGATTGCCGTCGAGGCGCTTTTTCCAGACGTTGCCGCCGAGATCGACGCCCTGGCCGCGGGCCAGTTCCCGCACCGCGCGGCAGAGCTCGCCATCGGCGATTCCCGCTTTCCCGGCTGCCTTGTGAAACCACTTCGTCTTGAAGACGCGTCGTACGGAAGCAGACATGTCGAGCCGGTCAAGTTAGCACAGGATTATATACCACTACGTGGTACATATTTCGACCTGGCCAAACGGCCTGCCTCGCACCCGCAAGCGGTCGGGAGGGCCCGGCGAGGGCCCTCCCGTTGCCGCGTATTACTCCACCGTCACCGATTTCGCGAGGTTGCGCGGCTTGTCGACGTCGGTGCCGCGCGCACACGCGGTGTGATACGCGAGCAGTTGCAGCGGCACGACGTGCAGGATCGGCGACAGTTGCCCGTAGTGCTCCGGCATCCGGATCACGTGCAGGCCGTCGTCGTTGACGATCTGCGTGTCGGCATCGGCGAACACGTAGAGCTCGCCGCCGCGCGCACGCACTTCCTGCATGTTCGACTTCAGCTTCTCGAGCAGCGTGTCGTTCGGCGCGACCGTGACGACCGGCATCGCTTCCGTGACGAGCGCGAGCGGCCCGTGCTTCAGTTCGCCGGCCGGATAGGCCTCGGCGTGGATGTACGAGATTTCCTTCAGCTTCAACGCGCCTTCGAGCGCGATCGGGTAGTGCAGCCCGCGGCCGAGGAACAGCGCGTTTTCCTTGCGCGCGAATTCCTCCGACCACGCGATGATCTGCGGCTCGAGCGCGAGCACGCTGTTCAGCGCGGCCGGCAGATGGCGCAGCTCCTTCAGGAATTGCGCTTCCTGCGCGGCATCGACGTGCCCGCGCAGCTTGCCGAGCGTCGCGGCCAGCACGAACAGCGCGACGAGCTGGGTCGTGAATGCCTTCGTCGACGCGACGCCGATCTCGGTGCCCGCGTGCGTCAGGAACTGCATTTCGGTCAGGCGCACCATCGCGCTCGTCGCGACGTTGCAGACCGCGAGCGTGTGCGTGTGGCCGAGCGACTGCGCATGCTTGAGCGCGGCCAGCGTATCGGCCGTCTCGCCCGACTGCGAGATCACCAGCACGAGCTGGCGCGGGTTCGGCACCGACTCGCGATAGCGGTATTCGCTGGCGATCTCGACCTGGGTCGGGATCTTCGCGATCGATTCGAGCCAGTACTTCGCGGTGAGGCCCGAGTAGTAGCTCGTGCCGCACGCGAGGATCAGCAGGCTGTCGATGTCCGCGAACGCGGCGGGCGCGGCGTCGCCGAACAGCGTCGCGTCGAAGGCTTCCGTCTGCGGCACCGTGTCGCCGATCGCGCGCGGCTGCTCGAAGATTTCCTTCTGCATGAAGTGGCGATAGGGGCCGAGCTCGACCGCGCCGCCGTATGCGCTGACCACGCGGATTTCGCGCTGCACGGTGGCGCCGTGGCGATCGACGATCGTCACGCCGTCGAGCGACAGCTCGCACACGTCGCCTTCCTCGAGGAACGTGAAGCGGTCGGTGCTGCCCGCGAGCGCGAGCGCATCGGACGCGAGGAAGTTCTCGCCGTCGCCGTGACCGACGACGAGCGGCGAACCCTGGCGCGCGCCGACGACGGTGTGCGGCTGGTCCTTGTGGATCACGGCGATCGCGTATGCACCGTGCAGCTGCTGCACGGCTTCGCGCACCGCGTCGAACAGGTTGCCGCGGTACAGGCTGTGCACGAGGTGCGCGATCACTTCGGTGTCGGTCTGCGACACGAATTCGTAGCCCTTGGCCCGCAGCGCGTCGCGCAGCGGCTCGAAGTTCTCGATGATGCCGTTGTGCACGAGCGCGAGCGCGTTCGACGAGAAGATCGGGTGCGCGTTGTGCGTGACGGGCGCGCCGTGGGTGGCCCAGCGCGTGTGCGCGACGCCCGTCGTGCCTTCGAGGTGCGTCTCGCGCACCTGCGTGTCGAGATCGGCAACGCGCGCGACGCTGCGCGCGCGCTTCGGTGCGCCCGGCTCGAGCACGGCGACGCCGCACGAGTCGTAGCCACGGTATTCGAGGCGCCGCAATCCTTCGATCAGCACCGGAACGATATTACGCTGCGCAACTGCGCCGACAATGCCGCACATGAATGGTCAATCCTGTCAGTCGAAGCGGGCGCCGCGTGGGCGCCCGCAAAAGGTTCAGCTCTTCTTCTTGACCGGGCGGACGTAGCCGCTCTTCGCGGTCTGCGTCTTCTCGTTCAACGCGAGGACGCCCTCGGCCACGTCCTTCCAGATCGTCGTGCCGGCGGCGATCGTCACGCCGCGGCCGACGCGCACGGGCGCGACGAGCTGCGTGTCGGAGCCGACGAACACGTCGTCCTCGATCACGGTGCGGAACTTGTTCGCGCCGTCGTAGTTGCAGGTGATCGTGCCCGCGCCGATGTTCACGCGCGCGCCGATGTCGGCGTCGCCGATGTACGTGAGGTGGTTCGCCTTCGAGCCGTGGCCGATCACCGCGTTCTTCACCTCGACGAAGTTGCCGACGTGCGCTTCGTCCGCGAGCTGCGCGCCGGGGCGCAGCCGCGCGTACGGGCCGATCACGGTGTTCGCGCCGAGTTCGGCGCCGTCGATGTGCGTGAATGCGTCGATGCGCGTGCCGGCGCCGACCGACGCGTTGCGGATCACGCAGTTCGCGCCGATCGTCACGTTGTCGGCGAGCGTCACGTTGCCTTCGAACACGCAGTTCACGTCGATCGACACGTCGCGGCCGCAGCGCAGCGTGCCGCGCACGTCGACGCGCGCCGGATCGGCGAGCGTGACGCCGTCGACGAGCAGCGCGTCGGCGACGTTGCGCTGGTGAATGCGCTCGAGCTCCGCGAGCTGCGCCTTGCTGTTCACGCCGAGCGTTTCCCATTCGTCGTCGGGCTGCGACGTGACGACCTCGAAGCCGGCCTCGATCGCGAGTTCGACGACGTCGGTCAGGTAGTACTCGCCCTGCGCGTTTTCGTTCTTCAGCGCGCCGAGCCACATCGACAGCTGCGCCGTGGGCGTGACGATGATGCCGGTGTTGATCTCGGCGATCTTCAGCTCGTCCGGCGACGCATCCTTCTGCTCGACGATGCGCGTGACGAAGCCGGCCGCGTCGCGCACGATGCGGCCGTAGCCGGTCGGGTCGTCGAGCGTGACGGTGAGGATGCCGTAGCGGCCGTCGCGCGCGGCATCGACGAGACGCTGCAGCGTCGACGCACGGGTGAGCGGCACGTCGCCGTACAGCACGAGCGTCGGTTGCGCGGGATCGAGGAGCGGCAGCGCCTGGCGCACCGCGTGGCCGGTGCCGAGCTGCTCGGCCTGCACCGCGAACTGGACGTCGGGTGCGGCGACCGCAGCCTGAACCTGCTCGGCGCCGTGGCCGACGACGACGACGAGCCGGGATGGCTGCAGCGTGCGCGCGGTGTCGATGACGTGGGAGAGGAGCGGCCTGCCGGCCAGCGGGTGAAGCACTTTCGGCAGCGCGGAACGCATGCGCTTGCCGGTGCCTGCCGCCAAAATCACGATATTCATGGCGCGCGCGTGGGTCAGAGTTCGAAGCCGTCCATTTTAGCATGCGGCCCTTGTCGCTCCGGGCCTGTCGCGGCGGGGCGACAACGCCGAAACGAGGCCGCCGGCCCCGGTTTCGGCGGGTGTTCAGTCCCTGCTTACAGGTCGTCGAACTGGACGATCGAGATCGGTCGGGCGGCGCCCGGCGCCGCTGAGTCGTCACCCGATGCGCACGGTTCCTCGTCGAACGCGATGTCGCCTTGCGGATCGGCTTCGCCGGTGGCGCGCAGCGACTGGAACGGGTACAGCGTCGTGTCCATCAGGTGCGACGGCACGACCTTCGCGAGCGCGTTGAACATGTTCTCGACGCGGCCCGGGAAGCGCTTGTCCCAGTCGCGGATCAGCGCCTTCATTTCCGCGCGCTTCAGGTTCGGCTGGCTGCCGCACAGGTTGCACGGGATGATCGGGAATTCGCGCAGCTCCGCGTATTTCTCGAGATCGGTTTCCTTCACGTACGCGAGCGGGCGGATCACGATGTTCTTGCCGTCGTCCGACTGCAGCTTCGGCGGCATTCCCTTCAGCTTGCCACCGTAGAACATGTTCAGCAGCAGCGTCTGCACGATGTCGTCGCGATGATGGCCGAGCGCGATCTTGGTCGCGCCGAGCTCGCCGGCCACGCGGTACAGGATGCCGCGGCGCAGCCGCGAGCACAGCGAGCACGTCGTCTTGCCTTCCGGCACAAGCCGCTTGACGATGCTGTAGGTGTCCTGGTTCTCGATGTGGAACGGCACGCCGACCTGCTTCAGGTATTCGGGCAGCACGTGCTCGGGGAAGCCCGGCTGCTTCTGGTCGAGGTTCACCGCGACGATGTCGAAGTCGATCGGCGCGCGTTCGCGCAGGCGCAGCAGCACGTCGAGCATCGCGTAACTGTCCTTGCCGCCCGACAGGCACACCATCACCTTGTCGCCCTGCTCGATCATGTTGTAGTCGCCGATCGCCTGGCCGACCTGGCGCACGATCCGCTTGAACAGCTTGTTGTTCTCGTACGCTTCCTTCTGCTCGCGGCGTGTCAGCGCGGGGCGGCCGGTCGGCGCGGCGGCGTCGTCCAGCGTGGCGGCGTCGGCCGTCGTGTCGTTCATGTGGGGGGCGTTCATTGGCGCTCCTCGTCCTTGATGCGAAAGACTTCGACGCCGACGGCGTCGCAGTCCGGATAGGCGTCCGGTTTCTCGGTACGGACACGTACCGCGCGCACGGTATCGTGCGCCAGCAGGTGCGCGGCGATCGAATCGCACAGCGTTTCCTGCAGGTGGATGTGGCCGCGCGCCAGGCTCTGCGCGACGCTCTGCTTCATCAGGTCGTAGTCGACGACTTCGTGCAGCCGGTCGTCGACGGGGGTGGACAGCGCGAGCGGCACGAACAGGTCGATGTTGATGACGACGCGTTGCTCGCCGCGCTTCTCGTGTTCGAAGGCCCCGATGTTGATGTGCACCTCGTAGTCGCGCAGGTAGAGCCTGCGGCAATCCGCGAGGCGGGGGTGCAGGAGAGCGGAAAACATGGTCGTCCCAGTCAAATTGGCGTGCGCGCACGCAAAGCGGCGCGGGCGGCGGCGCTCAGGCCGCACCCGCGCGGTTCATTCATTCGGGCCGGCGGCGGGCGGCACCAGGTGCTCGCCGCCGTCGACGGTCAGCGTCGCACCCGTCACGCCGGGCGCGCTCGCGAGATAGCAGGCGGCCGCCGCGATGTCGTCCGCGTGCGGCGCGTGGCCGCGCACGAGCGCCGCGACCCGCACCTTCGGTGCGAGCGCCAGCGCGAGCGCCGACGTCGCGCGGTTCAACGCGGCCTGCATCAGCGCGTGCGACAGCTGCGCCGGTGCCGGGTGAAACAGGGCCTGATCCAGTACGTGGATCGCGCACGCGCGCAGCGTTTCGTCGTCGCGCGCGGCGTCGGGCGTCGCATCGGCGAGCGCGCGGGCCAGCGCGAGCGGCGCGGTCACGTTGCGCGCCAGCGCGGCGGCGAGCGACGCGCCGTCCACCGTGTGCGCGTCGTCGGCGCCTGCGCTGGCGCTGACGAACACCGCGCACGCGGGCCGGCCGAGCGCTTCGCCGCATGCGGCGACGAGGGCCGCGGCATCGGCTTCCAGGGCCGGATCGGCGTCGAGCACGGCCGCGCGGCGGCCCAGCGCCGCGACTTCGGCGACGAGCGCGTCGGCGGCCGCGCGCGGCGCGCCGTGGCTGCGCTGCAGCGCGACGTCCCAGCCGCGGCGGGCGAAGCCCGTCGCGAGCGCACGGCCGATCGACGCGGCGTCGGCCGCGCTGCCCAGGGCGCCCGTGACGAGCACCACGCGTGGGGTCGACGTATCGGCTGAAACGGTCATTTACAATGCCGGGATGAACCCGAAAGCTCACGAACCCGCTAGTTTACCTGCTCCCGGCCCTGACGCGCTCGCGCAGTCCGAAACCCTCGCCGCGCAACTGCGCGACGAGATCGCGGCGGCCGGTGGCTGGCTGTCGTTCGACCGCTTCATGGAACGCGCGCTGTATGCGCCGGGCCTCGGCTATTACAGCGGCGGCGCGCGCAAGTTCGGTCGCCGCGCCGACGACGGCAGTGACTTCGTCACCGCGCCCGAGCTGTCGCCGCTGTTCGCGCAGACGCTCGCGCAACCGGTGGCCGAGGCGCTCGCGGCGAGCGGCACGCGCCGCGTGATGGAGTTCGGCGCCGGCACCGGCAAGCTCGCGGCCGGGCTGCTCGCGGCGCTCGACGCGCTCGGCGCCGAACTCGACGAATACCTGATCGTCGACCTGTCCGGCGAGTTGCGCGAACGGCAGCGCGACACGATCGAAGCCGCGGTGCCGGCGCTGGCCGCGAAGGTGCGCTGGCTCGACGCGCTGCCCGAGCGGTTCGACGGCGTCGTGGTCGGCAACGAGGTGCTCGACGCGATGCCGGTGCGCCTCTTCGCGAAGGCGGATGGCGCCTGGCGCGAGCGCGGCGTCGCGCTCGACGCGCGGCACGCGTTCGTGTTCGACGACCGGCCGGTCGGCGCGGCCGGCCTGCCGGCGGTGCTCGCGCCGCTGGACGTCGGCGACGGCTACGTGACCGAAACGCACGAGGCCGCGCTCGCGTTCACGCGCACCGTCTGCACGATGCTCGGCCGCGGCGCGGTGCTGCTCATCGACTACGGTTTTCCCGCGCACGAGTACTACCATCCGCAGCGCGACCGCGGCACGCTGATGTGCCACTACCGTCACCACGCGCACGACGATCCGTTCGTCTACCCGGGCCTGCAGGACCTCACCGCGCACGTCGAATTCACCGGCATCTATGAGGCGGCGGTCGCCACCGGCGTCGACTTGCTCGGCTACACGTCGCAGGCGCGCTTTCTGTTGAATGCGGGCATCACCGACGCGCTGGCCGCGATCGATCCGTCCGACGTCCGCGCGTTCCTGCCGGCCGCGAACGCGGTGCAGAAGCTGATCTCGGAAGCCGAAATGGGCGAGCTGTTCAAGGTGATCGCGTTTTCGCGCGGGATCGACGGCACGCTCGACGCGTTCGCGCGCGGCGACCGCTCGCACGCGCTCTGACGGGCCAGGGCCTGTTTCCATATGGAACGCACATGCTCCGCTGGCTATTGACGACGTTCATCGCGGTGATGATCCTGACGCGCTGCTGGCCTTGGCTCGGCAAGCTCGGCATCGGGCGGATGCCGGGCGACGTCACGCTGACGCTCGGCGGGCGGCGCTACCCGTTCCCGTTCATGTCGACGCTGGTGCTGACGATGCTGGTCTCGATGGTGGCGCGGCTGCTCTGAGCCGAACACGGCGCGGCCGGGCCGCGGCGCGCGCATGACAGTTCGCGCGTTACAGCTCGATTTCGCCGAGGATCCGGTGCGCAAGCGCCTTCGCTTCCTCGAACGCTTCTTCCTCGCTCGAACTCGTCGTGTGAACGTCGTAGCGCATGTTCTCCGTCTCGTCGCCGTCGTCCCGCGCGAGGATCACGTAGCCCTGAAATTCGCCGTTGTCCGCGCGGTGCGTATGCGCCTTGGCCGTGTAGATGCCTTTGGTGAACGTGTTCGTGTCCATCGTGCTCTCCCGCGAAAAGGACACTTCATCGTAGCACTGCGGCGCAACATGTACAGCGCCGCTTATCGGTGACCGATCGGCGATCGGCCACCGTATTGCCTGCGTCGTTCCTTCAACGTCCGTTCATCCTTCGAGCAGCGCGACGACCTCGTCGAGCGTCGGCGCGTGCGCGCCCGTATGCCGGCACGCGGCGGCGCCGGCCGCCACCGCGAACGCGAGATGCTCGCGCCAGCCGCGCTGCGGCGCGGCCATCAGGCTGAACAGCAGGCCGCCGATCGACGCGTCGCCCGCGCCGACGGTGTCGGCCACCTCCACGCGCGGCGGGCTGGCTTCGTGCACGTCGCCGTCCGCGTAGAGCGTCGCCGTCTGCGCGCCGCGCGTGACGAGCACCGCCGCCCGCGGGTTCAGCGCGCGCACGGCCGCGATCGCGTCGGGGCCGTCGCCGCCGAACAGGTGCCGCAGGTCTTCGTCGGACACCTTGATCAGGTCGGCGAGGGCGGCCATCTTCTCCAGCGTCGGCCGGTACGCGGCCGTCATCAGGTTCCGCACGTTCGGATCGAAGCTGATCTTCACGCCGCGCGCGTGCAAATCGGCCGCGAGCGCGGCCAGCGTGCCCGCGAGCGGTTCGCGCACGAGGCTGATGCAGCCGAAATGCGCCCATTGCACGTGCTCGGTCCAGCCGGCCGGCAGCCGCGCCGGGTCGAACGCGAGATCGGCGCTCGCTTCGCCGATGAAGAAGTACGCGGGCGGGCGCGTCTCGTGGACGATCGCGAGCAGCGGCGGCCGCGCGACCCGTTGCAGGAAGCGCAGGTCGAGGCCGGCCGCTTCGCTCGTGTGCCACAGCACGTCGGAGAAGCAGTCTTCGCCGATCGAGCCGGCGAGCGCGCTCGGCACGCCGAGCCGGGCGACCGCGCGCGCGACGTTCCAGCCGGCGCCGCCCGGCACCGACGTCCACTGCGCGTCGCCCGCGCGCACCATGTCGGTCAGGATGTCGCCCGCCGACACGAAAGCCGGAAACGTGCCGCCGCTCATTGCGTCGGCTCGCTGCGTTGCGTGCGCGCGAGGGTCGCGAGCACGTCGTAGCAGGCGCCCATCGTGTGATAGTCGGTCTTGCCGGCCGGGCTCTTCTCGTCGCTGTACTTGCGGTTGTCGCAGGTGAGGATCCGGTACCACGCACCGTAGCGGTGATCGACGAAATGCGCCCAGCTGTAGCGCCAGATCTCGTCATACCAGTCCCAGAAGCGTTCGCTGCCGGTGCGCGCGCCGAGCATCGCGGCCGCCGCGAAGGTTTCCGCCTGCACCCAGAAATACTTGTTGTGGTCGCAGATCGTGAAGTCGGGGCCGAAGCCGTAGCAGAGGCCGCCGTGATCGGCGTCCCACGCGTGCGTGAGCGCCGCGTCGAACAGCTCGGCCGCGCGCGGCGCGAGCCAGTCGAGCGGGCGGTGCCGCTCGAGGATCAGCAGCAGCTTCGCCCATTCGGTCTGGTGCCCGGGCTGGAAGCCCCACGGCCGGAAGATGTTCGAGCTGTCTTCCTTGTTGTAGTCCCAGTCGACCGACCAGTCCGCATGGTAGTGCTCCCACACGAGGCCGCCCGACAGCGCGGCCTGGCGCTGCGTGATGTGCGAGGCGAGTTTTTCCGCGCGATCGAGGTACGTGAGGTGGCCGGTCGCCTCGTAGGCGGCGAGCAGCGCTTCCGTCATGTGCATGTTCGCGTTCTGGCCGCGATACGACGACACGATCCAGTTCGGCGTCGCGTCGTCCGCATACAGGCCCGCGGCCGCATCCCAGAAGCGATGCTCGGCGAGCTCGTAGGTGGCCGCGATCAGCGGGCGCGCTTCGTCGATGCCGGCCATCGTCGCGTGCGCGGCCGCGAGCAGCACGAACGCGAGCCCGTAGCAGTGGCGCGTGCCGTCGAGCGTCGCGCGCTTGCCGCCGTCGCGCCAGTCGAGTTCCCAGTCGTAGCCCTGCAGCGCGTCGTCCCAGTGCGCGTCGCGCAGGAAGCGCAGCCCGTGGCGCGCGTAGTCCAGGTGGCGCGGATCGCCGAAGTGGCGGTACGCCATCGCGTAGTTGAAGACGAACCGGCAGGTGCTGACGAGGTGGCGCGACGTGCGGTTGTAGATGCTGCCGTCGTCGCGGAAGTAATGGTAGAAGCCGCCGGTCGGGTCGAATGCGTTGGTCGCATAGAAGCGCAGCGTGTCTTCGATGTGCGACAGCAGGAACGACGGATCGCGGAAGCTCGCGACGAACGGTACGGCGGGCGTGTGGGCGGCCGGCGCGGCCGTGCAGGGTTGGACCGGGGGCATGTTCATGATTCGGTGGCCGTTACGGTATCGAGTGCCGGGGAGCCGGCGGGCTGGCTGCTGGCCCGCACGATCAGCTCGACGGGCAGGGAAATCTCGGTGCGCTCGGGCGCGTCGGCGAGCAGCAGCTCGACGCCGCGGCGGCCGAGCGCTTCCTTGTCGACCGCGAGCGTCGTGAGCGGCGGGTTCGCGTGCGCGGCGGCCGGGATGTCGTCGAAGCCGACGATCGCGATGTCGTCCGGAATCCGCAGGCCGCGCGCGATGCACACGCGCTGCGCGGCCAGCGCGGCCGCGTCGTTATATGCGAACACGGCTTCGGGCCGCGGGCCGGGCGCGTCGAGCAGTTGCTCCATCGCACGCGCGGCGCCCGTGTCCGGGTCGAGCCCCGCGTCGATCGTCACTTCGTACGCGGGATCGAACAGCCGCCCGGCTTCGAAGAACGCGCGCCGGTAGCCGATCGCGCGCTGCGCGATGCTGTAGTGCGCGGCCGAGCCGCCGATGAAGGCGATCCGCGAACGGCCGGTGGCGAGCAGATGGCGCATCGCGAGCGCCGCGCCCGTCGCGTTGTCGATGTTGACCGAGCGCAGCCCGGGCGCCCACAGGTCGATCAGCACGAGCGGCCGGCCGGTGGCGGCGAGCGCCTCGATCGTCTCGGGCTCGATGAAGCCGGCGACCGCGATCGCGTCGGGCGCGTGCGGGCGCATCTGGCGCAGCACGTCGTCGTTCGGGCCGACCGTGAGCAGCGTCGGCACGATGCCGCGTTCGCGGCACGCGTCCTCGACGCCGTGCAGCACGTGCGAGAAGAACGGGCTCGCGGGAAAGCGGTTGTGCTGGCGGTGCAGCAGGAAGGTGAGCCGGCGGATGCGCGGCCGCAGCTGGGCGGGATCGTAGCCGAGCTGCTGGGCGATCCCGACGATGCGCGCACGCGTGGTTTCGGACAGGCCGGGCTGGTTTTTCAGCGCGCGGGAGACGGTGCCGATCGAGACCTCTGCTGCCCGCGCCACATCGCGAATGGTCGTACCCATCGTTCGGGGTCCGGTTTGTTTAGGTTGAAAGCGATTGTATAGTAAAACGGATGGCGGAATTCGGGCCGGATAACCGGGGAATACCCGCGAATAACGGGTTTTTAAGCGCTAATCTGCGAAAACGCTGTTACTAAAAATACTAAACAAAACGCGAAAAAGGCAAGGTGGGGGTGCGGGTGTCTGGCGGCGGATGGTGCCGCTGGAAAAGGGCAACAGCGCGGCTGCGGGGCAGGGGCGAGCATGAGGGCGCGGCGCCCTTGGCCTGCGCGCGTGACGACGACGTGCCGTTGCGCAACGGCCGAACCTTGCGCCGCCTCGCATCGGCCCCGTCGCACGATGCGCAGGTGCTTCCGTGTCCGTGCATCCCCGGCGACTGCGCGCCGTTCAGCCCGCCACCGCCACGGCCGGCGGTTCGCCGCGATCGCGCAGCGCGGCGCGGCCGGCATCGAGATCGACCACCGCGAGCCCGTCCGGCTGCTGCTTCGCCCGCCGCTTCGCGAGCGCCGCGACCGACGCGATCTCGTCGCTGCCGTAGCGTTTCGCGCCGTGCGCGCCGGCCGGCACGCCGACCGCGCCGATCGCCATCGTCACGAAGCCGAAGAACGCCGGATTGCCGCGGCGGTCCTCGCCGCGCAGCCCGCCCGCCTGCCGGTCGACCTGCGTGTAGAAGAGTTGCGCGCCGTCGTTGAAGCGCGCGATCGCGTCGGCGGCGCGCTCGCGCCAGTCGTCGCGCTGGAACAGCACGAGGAAATCGTCGCCGCCGACGTGGCCGAGAAAGTCGCGTTGCGGATCGCACACGCCGGCCAGCACCGTCGCGGCGAACTTCAGCACTTCGTCGCCCTGCCAGTAGCCGTACTGGTCGTTGAACGGCTTGAACTGGTTCAGGTCGACGTAGCACGCGTGAAAGCCGGCGTCGCGCTGGAGCAGGCGGTCGATGTGCGCGCTGATCGGGATGTTGCCGGGCAGGAAGGTCAGCGGATTCGCGTAGCGCGCGGCCTCGATGCGCATCTCGGTCACCGCGCGTACCAGGCTCTCGCCGGTGCCGAGCCCGACATAGCGGCCGTGCTCGGTGATCACGAAGCCGTCGGCGAGATAGCGCTGGTCGTGGCTCGCGAGCAGCATCGCGAGCTGCTCGAAGGTGGTCGCGTTGTCGATCATCAGCGGCGCGTCGTTCGCGAACTGAAGGCACGGTTTCTTGCCGAACACCTCGCGGTGATACGGCAGCGCGAAGCGGTCGATGAAGCCGCGCCGATTCACGAGCGCGACCGGCCGCCCGCGTTCCACGAGCGCGACCGCGTGCAGGTCGGGCATCCGGTTGAACAGCTCGAGCACGTCGTTGCTGGTCGCGTCGCGCGGCAGCGCCGGGGCGGGCACGAGCATCTTCCCGGCGATCGTGCCGGCCGGCCGCACCGCGCGCGTCACGCCGGGAAACACCGCGATGTGCGGCGCGCGGATCGCGTCGCGCGCGGCCGGCGCGACCACCCGCGACGGCTGCGCGTTCGGCCGGCCGAGCAGGAAGCCCTGCACGCAGCAGATGCCCATGTCGCGCACGACGATCAGGTCGCATTCGTTCTCGATGCCTTCCGCGATCAGCTTCGCGCCGCTCGCCTGCGCGAAGTGCTGCATCGCCTTCACGGCTTCGAACTTGAGCGGATCGCGCGCGATGTCGTGGATGAAGAAGCGGTCGATCTTCACGACGTCCGGATGCAGGCGCAGCCACAGGTTCATGCTGGCGTTCGCGGTGCCGTAGTCGTCGAGCGCGAACTGGATGCCGGCGTCGCGCAACGATGCGACCGCCGGCCCGATGTCCGCGAGATCGGGAATCGCGTTCTGCTCGGTGAGCTCGATCACGATGCGCTCCGCGCCGATCCGCGCGCGGCCGAGGAATTGACGTGCGCGCTCGCGTTCGCTGGCGAGCGTGAGGATGGTGCCCGCGCTGAAATTGAGGAACAACTTGCCGTCGCAGCCGAGCGCCGCGAACGCGTCGAGGCAGGTGAGCGCGGCGGCCCGTTCGAGCGCGATGGTTTCGCCGTCGCGCGCGGCCTGCGCGAACAGCGCGGCCGGCGGCTCGAGGTCGGTGCCGCGCGGGCCGCGGATCAGCCCTTCGTAACCGATGACCGTCCCCGATCCGAGGTCGACGATCGGCTGGAACACGGCGGCGAGCGCGCGTTCCGCGATCAGGCGCGTAGTGCGGGCGACAGCGGAATCGGAAGGGAGCGCGGGCATGGGCGAGGGCAGCCGAATCGACGGGACGCCCGGCTTAACGGCACCGCTCGCGGAGAGTTGAATGAAGATTTCGTGACACGAGGGGGCGTTGCCGGTGCATCGCGCCGGGCCCGCGCGGGCGCATGGTGCGAAGGGGGCGGACGGGAGGCTGCGTGTGAAAGGCGGAGGGCCGGGTGCGGAAGGCGGGAGGCGGGAGGCGGAAGGCGGAAGGCCGCCACCGGCGGCCCTCCTGCCCCCCGACGCGTCAGCGCTTGCCCGTGCTCAGCGCACCCGACGCGGCTGCCGTGTCGCCCTCGTCGTGCTCGCCGCTCGTGTCGCGTGCGCCCCAGCGCTGCGCGAGCGCCGCGCACGCCATCAGCTGGATCTGGTGGAACAGCATCAGCGGCAGCACGATCGCGCCGACCGCGTTCGCCGAGAAGATCACCTTCGCCATCGGCACGCCGGCCGCGAGGCTCTTCTTCGAGCCGCAGAAGATGATCGTGATCTGGTCCGCGCGGTTGAAGCCGAGCCGCTTGCTGACGAACGCGGTCAGCAGCAGCGCGATCGCGAGCAGCACGAGGTTGACGACCAGCAGGCCGCCGAGCGCGCGCGGCGGAATCTGGTGCCACAGCCCTTCGTTGACGGCCTCGCTGAACGCGACGTAGACGACCAGCAGGATCGAGCCCTGGTCGACGAAGCGCAGCACGCCGCGATTGCGGTCGATCCAGCCGCCGATCACGGGCCGCAGCAGCTGGCCGGCGATGAACGGCACGAGCAGCTGCATCACGATGCTGCCGACGGTGCTCCACGGCGACGCCGCGGCGGCCGACTGCGACGTGATCATCAGCCCGACGAGCGCCGGCGTGACGAAGATCCCGAGCAGGCTCGACGCGGAGGCCGCGCACACGGCGGCCGGCACGTTGCCCTTGGC
>NZ_BCPP01000044.1:0-15929 GCF_016586125.1 Burkholderia sp. E168m23 | reverse complement strand
AAGCCGTCGAATCCGGCGTCGACCATCTCGACACCAGCGACTTCTACGGCCCGCACGTCACGAACCAGTTGATTCGTGACGCATTGCATCCGTATCGCGACGATCTCGTGATCGTCACCAAGATCGGCGCGCGACGCGGCGACGACGCATCATGGCTGCCCGCGTTCGCGCCCGACGAGCTCGAACGGGCCGTGCACGACAACCTGCGCAACCTGGGGCTCGACGTGCTCGACGTCGTCAACCTGCGCATCATGTTCGATACGCACGGGCCGGCCGAAGGATCGATCGAGGCGCCGCTGGCCACGCTCGCGGAACTGCAGCGGCGCGGGCTCGTGCGGCACATCGGCCTGAGCAACGTCACGCCCGCGCAGGTCGCGCAAGGCCGGCGGATCTGCGACATCGTCTGCGTGCAGAACCACTACAACATCGCGCATCGCGGCGACGATGCGCTGATCGACACGCTGGCCCGTGACGGCATCGCCTACGTGCCGTACTTTCCGCTCGGCGGCTTCTCGCCGCTGCAGTCGTCGACGCTGTCCGGCGTCGCGGCCCGCCTCGGCGCAACGCCGATGCAGGTCGCGCTGGCGTGGCTGCTGCACCGCGCGCCGAATCTCCTGCTGATTCCCGGCACGTCGTCGGCCGCGCATCTGCGCGAGAATCTCGCGGCCGCCGACCTCGATCTGCCGGCCGACGCGCTCGCGGCACTCGACCGCATCGCGGGCGCCGGCGCCGCCTGACGCGCGGACGATCGCCTGGCGGCCCGTGCCACGCGGGCTGCGGGCCGCCGAGCCGGTCAGGACGCGACCACGCCGACCCGCTTCGGCACGCCGGTCACGATCGTCGCGACCGCCACCGCCAGCACGATCGCCGCGCCGACGAACACGCCTGCCGCGCCGTTCGCGTCGAACACGACGCCGCCGGCGGCCGCGCCCGTCGCGATCGCGAGCTGGATCGCCGCGACGATCAGCCCGCCCGCGCTCTCGGCCTCGTCGGGCACGGTGCGCGTGACCCATGTCGACCACGCGACCGGCACGCCGCCGAACGCCATCCCCCACAACGCGACCAGCACCGCGTCGATCATCGGCGCGCGGCCGAGCACGACGAGCGCGATGCCGAGCACGACCATCAGCGCGGGCATGCCGATCAGCATCGGCCTCAGCCGGTGTTCGAGCACGCGGCCCGCGAGCGACGTGCCGACGAAGTTCGCGATGCCGTAGCCGAGCAGGATCGCCGACAGCCCGTTCACGCCGACGCCCGCCACCTGTTCGAGGAACGGCCGCAGATACGTGAAGAACGCGAAATGGCCGGTGAACACGAGGATCGTCGCGAACATTCCGAGGCCGACGGTCGGCCGGCGCAGCACGTCGATCAGCGTGCGCAGCCGCGTCGTGCCGCTCGGCGGCATCGACGGGAGCGTGACGATCTGCGACACGAACGCGATGCCGCCGATCACGGCCGCGATCAGGAACACGTTGCGCCAGCCGATCAGGTGACCGAAGTAGCTGCCCATCGGCGCGGACGCGATGGTCGCGACCGCCACGCCGCTGAAGATGATCGACAGCGCGCGCGGCACCATCGCCGTCGGCACGAGCCGCATCGCGGTGGCGGTCGCCATCGTCCAGAAGCCGCCGAGCGCGATGCCGAGCACGACGCGGCCGAACAGCAGCATGGCCAGGTTCGGCGCGAACGCCACGGTGAGGTTCGATACGACGAGCAGCACCGAGAACACGAGCAGCACGCGCCGCCGATCGATCGTGCGCGTGAGCGCCGAAATCAGCAGGCTCGTGACGAGCGCGACCGTGGCGGTGGCCGTGACGGCCTGTCCGGCCACGCCCTCGGTCACGCCGAGGCTGTCGGCCATCGGCGTCAACAGGCTCGCCGGCAGGAATTCGGCCGTGACGAGCCCGAACACGCCGAGCGTCATCGCGAAGACCGCGCCCCAGGCCGGTTCGCGGGGGGCCGCCGTCGAGGCGGCCGAGGAGATTCCGGGATTCATGCGGGGGTTCCGTGTCGGTTAGGGAAAGTACTGATAAAGGCGTATCGTAAGGAACAGCGACAGGACGGTCTATGACATACAATCCGTTCTTGTTGATCGAACGTCCGTATCTCGATATGTCCGAGCCCCTTCTGCCCCCGATTCCCGATGTGCACGACCTCGTCAGCGAGTTGCTGCTGGGGATGCGGCTGAGCGGCGTCCAGTACCGCCGCATCCAGGTCGCGCGGCCGTTCGGACTGAGTTTCGGCCACGGGACGGGCCGCGCGCAGTTCCATTTCATCGTGCGCGGACCCGTGCTGCTGCGCGACGCGACGGGCGAGACGATGCGGCTCGAGGCCGGCGACGCGATCCTGTTGCCGCACGGCGGCATGCACGCGCTGGTGTCCGATCCGGATGTGCCGTGCCGCGAGATCGACGGCTTCGAGGTCGCGAAGATCTGCGATACGGTCGCGTCGGTGGCGTCGGCCGGCGTGTCGCCTACGAGCTGCGCGACGAAGGAACCCGGCGCCGGCGATGCGTTGATCTTCAGCGCCTGCATGGAACTCGACCTCGGCGGCATGCAGCCGCTGGTCGGCACGATGCCCGCGTTCATGCACGTGGGCACGCTGCTCGCGCGCTACCCGGAAATCCGCCCGATGCTCGATGCGATGGAGCGCGAGGCGTGCACGGCGCGCGCGGGCTTCGCGGGCATCCTCGCGCGGCTCGCGGACGTGGTCGCGGCGTTCATCGTGCGCGGCTGGGTCGAGTGCGGGTGCGGCGATGCGACCGGCTGGGTGCAGGCGCTGCGCGAGCCGAAGCTCGGCCGCGCGATCGTCGCACTGCATCGCGACCCGGGCCGCAACTGGAGCGTCGCGGAGCTCGCGACCGAGGCAGGCGTGTCGCGCTCGGTGTTCGCCGAACGCTTCCTCGCGGCCACCGGGATGACGCCCGTGCGCTACCTCACCGAGCTGCGGATGCGGCTCGCCGCGCAATGGATCGCCCGCGACCGCGAGACGATCGAAGCGGTCGCGTACCGGCTGGGCTACGGTTCGCTCGCGGCGTTCAGTCGTGCGTTCAAGCGCGTGGTCGGCAAGCCGCCGGGCGCCGTGCGTGCGGACGGCGACGTGCCCGCCGAAGCGTAACGCGCGGCGCGCAGGGCTGGCGGCGGTGCCGGCCCGCAGGCCGTCACTTCAATGCATCGAGCCGGTCGATCAGCGCCGTCGCGCACTGCACGGCGAGCGCCGCGCACTGCTCCACGTCGACGGCCGCGCCGGTCGCGACCGTGCCCTGCACGATCCGGCCCAGCAATTCCTTCGAGAGTTCGGCGATCTCGTGATCCCGTTCCGTCATGATGTCCCTCCTGCGCGTCGGCGATTGCGGTGATTCGCCCGTCCGGAGCGAATGCCGTGCCCGCGCCGCTCAACGCTGCTTCGCCCGCACGACGATCTGCGCCTGCGTGTCGCGCTCGATGCGCTCGAGCGACGCGCGCAGCGCCGCGAATTCGTCCGGCGTGCAGACCTGCCGCCCGAAATCCGCGTTCATCCGCCGCGTGACCTGCACGACGCGCGCGGCCGCATCGAACACGTAATGCGACGTGAAATCGACGAAGCGGTCGTGCACGGCCGTATCGGCCGGCAGGTCGGTCACGACCACGCCCGTCGGCAGCGCGATCTGGCCGGTCTCGTCGAATGCGCCGCCGATGCAGCCCCACGGCTGCGTGCGCACCGGCTCGGCCAGCCAGGTTTCGACCTGGGTCGCGATACCGCCCGTGACGCTCGACAGCGCGGGCAACGCGGTCGTGCCGTCCGGCCAGACGAAATGATCGAGCGTGCCGGTCACGGTCACGTCGAACGGCCCGTCCGTCGCGCGCCGGTCGCTGGTCGACAGTTGCGCGCGGCCGCGCAGGCCGCTTTGCCGCAGGCGCTCGGTCGCGAGTTGCGCGATGCGCTCGCGTGACGCGCGGCGAAACAGGTTGCGTTCGAGTTCGGCCGTCCAGCCGTCGTCCTCGACATAAGCCTGAACACGCGCGGCGCCCGGCTGCGCGGCATCGATCGAGATCCGCGCGGTGCGGGCGCGCGGCTGCGTGGCCGGCGTGCGCGACAGCACGCCCGTATCGACCAGCAGCGCCGGGCGATCCATCACGATCGGCGGCAGGTAGCCGAACGCGATGCCGGCCGTCGTCGTATCCGCGTAGAGCGCGAGATCGGGCAGCCACGTGATCGCGTGATTGATCGCGCCGGCGCCGTAGCCGGGCACCGACGGCAGCGTGTACACGGCGCCGAGATTGATCAGCACCGGTTCGCTGCGAATGCCGACCGCCGCGAGCAACGCGCCGAACAGCGCGACATGATCCTTGCAGTCGCCGTAGCGGTTGCGCAGGATGTCGGTCACGCGATGCGGCGCGGCGGCCGTCTCGCCGAGAAACAACCCGACGTAACGCACGTTCGCCTGCACCCAGTCGTACAGGATGCGCGCCTTGTCGCGCGGATCGGCGGCATTCGCCGTGAGCGCACGCGCCAGCTGCACGACGGCCGCATCGTTCGCGCTCGGGTCAACGGCCGCGTTGCGGTAGCGCGCGGCGAACGCCGCGTAGTCGGGCAGCGTCGACACGACGAGCCGGTCGCCGTAGGTCGGATAGCCGACCGAGCCGCTCTCGATGCGATCGTACGCGCCGTGCCGGTAGTCGAATTCGTAGCGCGTGCGGCCGTTCGCCGTGACGGGCGGCAGCGCGACGTAGCCGCGCGCGTCCGCGTACAGCGGCATGTCGGCCGGCACGTCGAAGATCAGCCGCTGGCTGTCGACCGGCTCGCGAGACGGCTCGACGGTGTAGCCGAAGTAGCCGCGATTGACCGGCTTCGTGCGGGTCTTGCGGAACGCGACGCGGGTGCTTGACCCGGCTTCGACGCCGGGGAACACGACGGTGCGCAGCAGGCCGTCCTGGAACGTCGGCGCGCCGGCCGAGCGCGGCTCCTGCACGTCGCGAATGCCGTCCGCGCCGACCGGATGCGCGACGCCGTCGCGGTCGATCGTCTCGGCCGCGAGCAGCTCCACCTTCTCGAGATGCTTGTCGAACCATACGTAGCGCTGCGCAACGGCATCGATGCCGTTCGCGTCGTTCGCGCGCAGCGTCGAATCGTCGTGCTCGTCGAGCGAACCGTCGTGCTGGATCACGAATTCGTGGACGTCGCTGACGAGCGTGACGGGCGCCATATCGGCCGCGTCGCGAGCGTCTGGCGTGTCGTGTGAGTCGCGCGTATCGGCCACGGCCCTACCCGCGCCGAGCGCCACGGCGCACACGAGCAGGCAGCCGGTCCATCGGGAATGAAAACGCACCACGTCGAAGCTCTCCGCGCGTTCGTTACCGGACGTCAGCGCCGCGCGCCGGAGCGGAAGTCGTACCGCATGACGCGCGCATGACAGGCCGCTCGCGCGCACCCGCACGCGTGGCCGTCGTGCGGCCCAGTGTGGGCGACGGGCTGGCGAGCGTCAAGCCGCGCCAGCGGGAAGGACACCTCACGCCGATCGGCGACGCTTTCGAAACCGGTGACCGCGTGATGGCGTTCGCGTGGCTGCGCGTGATCCTGTCAGGCACGCTGCCGACGGTGCTGCATCTCGAACGGCGGCATCCGAAACCGATCGACGCCGAGCGGCCATGCGCGCCGCGCATTCCCTCTCGCTCACGGTGAGGTGAGGTGAACCGCCCGCACGCCGGCCCGACCCGCAACAGCGGATCGGCGTCCTAGCGTCGCTTTCAGCGCGTAAGCGGCGGCAACGCAGGCTGCGTCACCGCCGGTGCGCCCGCTCCACTCGAGTCCCCTCCCCACCCACCGACCTCAGCCCCTCGTCCCTCCGTCCGTCGTCACCCGTCCTTTCGCCCGAACGCAAGCCGCACCGGTGTCCCGGTCGTGCGTTGTTCCCCGCAATTCGACATTTGTGCGCGCGCAACAATGGCGATGCCTCGCGCCAGGCGCCAGACGGGCAACCCGATGCCCGCCTGGCGCCTGGCGCGGCGGTCTTTAAAACCACATCTCACGAGGACATACCATGCAACTCCAATCCCATCCGGCTTGCCGTCCGTTTTACGAAGCCGGCGAACTCTCCCAACTGACGGCCTTCTACGAAGAAGGCCGTAACGTCATGTGGATGATGCTGCGATCGGAGCCGCGACCGTGCTTCAACCAACAACTCGTCACCGACATCATCCATCTCGCGCGCGTCGCACGCGACTCGGGCCTCAAGTTCGACTTCTGGGTGACGGGCTCGCTCGTCCCCGAGCTGTTCAACGTCGGCGGGGACCTGAGCTTCTTCGTCGACGCGATCCGCAGCGGCCGGCGCGACCAGTTGATGGCGTACGCGCGCTCGTGCATCGACGGCGTGTACGAGATCTACACGGGCTTCGGCACCGGCGCGATCTCGATCGCGATGGTCGAGGGCAGCGCGCTCGGCGGCGGCTTCGAGGCCGCGCTCGCGCATCACTACGTGCTCGCGCAGAAGGGCGTGAAACTCGGCTTCCCCGAGATCGCGTTCAATCTGTTCCCGGGCATGGGCGGCTATTCGCTGGTCGCACGCAAGGCGAACCGCGGCCTCGCGGAATCGCTGATCGCGACCGGCGAAGCGCATGCGGCCGAATGGTACGAAGATCAGGGGCTGATCGACGAGACGTTCGACGCCGGTGACGCGTATCTGGCGACGCGCACCTTCATCGACGTGACGAAGCCCAAGCTGAACGGCATCCGGGCGATGCTGCGCGCCCGCGAACGCGTGTTCCAGCTGTCGCGCTCGGAGCTGATGGACATCACGGAAGCGTGGGTGCATGCGGCGTTCACGATCGAGCCGAAGGATCTCGCGTACATGGAACGCCTGGTGATGCTGCAGAACCGGCGCGTGTCGAAGCTGCGCACGGTGTAATGCGACGGGCGCCGCCGGGGCCGGCGGCGCCTTTTTCCGGAACGATGCTCAGGCGATCAGCCTGAGCTTTCTCGTCTCCGCGAGCCACGCCTCGAACGCCTGCGCCGGCATCGGCCGCGCGTAGTAGTAGCCCTGCGCGTGATCGACGTCGAGCTGCTTGAGGAATTCGGCTTCCGCATGCGTTTCGACGCCTTCCGCGACCACCGCGAAATTCAGCGCCTTCGCGAGCGACACGACCGAGCGCACCAGCGCCTGCGAGCGCGGATTGCGGTCGATCGCCGTGATGAAGGTGCGGTCGAGCTTGATCGCGTCGAGCGGCAGGCGCGACAACTGCGACAGCGACGAATAGCCGGTGCCGAAATCGTCGAGATGGATCTCCGCGCCGAGCTGGCGGAACTGCCGCATCAGCCCGTTGGCCGCCTCCTCGTCCTCGATGAAGCAGCTCTCGGTCAGCTCGATGTCGAGCAGGCCGGGCTTCAGCCCCGCGCCGTCGAGAATCGACGCGAACTGGTGCACGATGTTCATGTCCTGCAACTGCCGCGCGGACAGGTTCACCGCGATCCGGACGCCGAGCCCCTTCGCCTTCCACGCGGCCGCCTGCGCGGCCGCGGTGCGCATCACCCAGCGCCCGAGCGGCGCGATCAGCCCCGACTCTTCCGCGAAGCGGATGAACTCGACCGGCGCGACGAGCCCGCGATCGGGCGACTGCCAGCGGATCAGCGCCTCGACGGCATGCACGTCGCCCGTCGCGATGTCGACGACCGGCTGGTAGTGCAGCACGAACTGCTCTTCCTCGAGCGCCTTGCGCAGGTTCGTGTCGAGCCACATGTACTTCGCGACCTTCTGGTTCATCTCCAGCGAGAACACGCGATACGTATGCTTGCCCTCTTCCTTCGCGACGTACATCGCGGTGTCGGCGCTGCGGATCAGCGTCTCGAGCGAATCGCCGTGCTGCGGATGCATCGCGATGCCGATCGAACAGCTCGTGTAGACCTCCATCAGTCCGAGATGGATCGGCGTGCGCAGCCGTTCGAGGATGATCTGCGCGGTCGCTTCGAGCAGCGGCCGCGTGGCGTGTTCGAACAGCACGAGGAATTCGTCGCCGCCGAGCCGCGCGAGCGTCGCGCCGGACGGCAGGCAGCCGCTGATGATCGCCGACACGTCCTGCAGCAGCCGGTCGCCGGTGATGTGCCCGTAGTGATCGTTGACGCGCTTGAAGTTGTCGAGATCGAGGAACAGGATGCCGACGTGGCCGCGCGTATTGGCGTCTTCCTCCGCGATCGCCGCGTGGATGCGCTCGCTGATCGCATGGCGGTTCGGCAGCCCGGTGAGCACGTCGGTGTTCGCGAGCTCGGTGAGCCGCTGCTGCGCGTTGCGCTCCTCGGTGATGTCGATGCCCGAGCAGATCAGGTACTGCTCGTCGACGCCGCTGCCGCTCTGCACGAACTTGTTGCGGAACTGGAACAGGCGCGGCCCGTTGACCGTGTTGATGTAGCGCTCGACCGCGAACGACTGGTTGCTCGCGAAGAAGCCCGTGATGTTGCTGCGCGACTGCGCGCCCTGCTCGGGGCTCATGAACAGCTCGAACGCGCTGCGGCCGATCACGTCGACCTCGCGCTTGCCCGTCACTTCCTCGCACAGGCGGTTGAAGCGCTGCACCATCCCGTTGCGGTCGAGGATCACGACGAGTGAATTCACTTCGGACACGACCTGCTCGGCGAACGCGAGCCCGTGCGCCAGGTCACCGGCGACGGACTCGGTATCGCAATAGGCGGACGCCGTGCCGGCCCAGTCGACCGTATTGACCTTCCTGCCGACGAGATGGAGGCTGACCGGGTTGCCGAACAGCACGATGTCGAGCACGAGGTGCGACGTGACGCCGGTCAGCGCGCGGATGCGCGCGGCCTGCTCGACCGTCAGCGCGACCGCGACGTTGGTCAGGCCGCGGACCGCGGCCAGTTCGAGCGCATTGCTGTCGCTGCCGAGACGCCAGCAGGGGCTGCGCGTACCGACATGCGCCTCGAGCACCGCGCTATCGTTTTCGTCATCCATGGACACGCCCCGATCCAGAAAAAAACGCATAGTGTAGACGGAGGCGAGTGGGCCGACCGCCTTCCCGGGCCACGCAGTGCGCGTGCCCGGCAGGGCTGCCGTGATTGCCGTGACGGCGGGCCTCGTCCCGTTACTTGTTTCCAGCTGATGCGACCGGCGTTCGCGCGTGATGCGCAGGTTCCACCTTACGAATGATGAGAGCCATCTTATCAAATGACGATGAGGATTGGCACTCACATTTAGAGCAGAGTGTCAAGGAATCGGGACTCGATTGGCAAGCCGGATTTTTCATGATTGGCAGCGGCGAATGCGCAGGTGACGCGGCGCGCATCCGGGGCGGCCAGACGGCCCGGAAGCCCTGCCGGGCGGGCGTTTACGACCGATCCACGGATAAGGGGCCGGATACTCGAACGCGTCGCCGCGGCGGGGTCGAATTGCGGATCGCGCGCCGGTTTTTTGTCATTTTTGATTCCATTCGCGCGTGAATGCCGGGCTTTATTCCACAGTTCGTTGCAATATCCTCTGCCCGCCCCGGCGCGGGGCATCCGCGCCGGGAGCCGGATGCGCGGCTCAGTCCGCCGCGCCGTAGCCGCCGCCGCCCGGCGTTTCGACGACGAACACGTCACCGGGCGCCATCTGTGCGCGGCCGATATGGTCGAGCACCTCGACCGTGCCGTCCGCCCGCTCGATCGTGTTGCGGCCGAGCGCGCCGGCCGCGCCGCCCGCCGCGCCGAACGGCGCGTGAATCCGGTTGTTCGACAGGATCGACGCCGTCATCGGCTCGAGGAAGCGGACCCGCCGCACCGCGCCGTCGCCGCCGCGCCAGCGCCCGCCGCCGCCCGAGCCGGCGCGGATCACGTGCGAATCGAGCCGCACCGGGTAGCGCCATTCGAGCACCTCCGGATCGGTGAGCCGCGAGTTCGTCATGTGCGTCTGCACCGCGCCGACGCCCGCGAAGCCGTCGCCCGCGCCGCTGCCGCCGGCGATCGTCTCGTAGTACTGGTATTGATCGTTACCGAATGTGAAGTTGTTCATCGTTCCCTGGCTCGACGCGACGCAGCCAAGCGCGCCGTACAGCGCGTTGGTGATCGCCGACGACGTCTCGACGTTGCCCGACACGACGGCCGCCGGGTACTCGGGATTCAGCATCGAGCGGGCCGGCACGATCACGGTCAGCGGCTTCAGGCAGCCGGCGTTCAGCGGGATGTCGTCGCCGACCAGCGTGCGGAACACGTACAGCACCGCCGCCATGCAGACGGCCTTCGGCGCGTTGAAGTTGTTGTCGAGCTGCGCGGACGTGCCGGTGAAATCGATCTCCGCGCGGCGGGCCGCGCGATCCACGCGGATCGCGACGCGAATCTCCGCGCCGTTGTCGAGCGGATAGCGGTACGCGCCATCCTGCAGTGCACCGATCACGCGCCGCACGGCTTCTTCCGCGTTGTCCTGCACGTGCCCCATGAACGCGAGCACGACGTCGCGGCCGAACTGCGCGACCATCCGGCGCAGCTCGTCGACGCCCTTCTGGTTCGCGGCGACCTGCGCGCGCAGGTCGGCCATGTTCTGCTCGACGTTGCGCGCCGGGTAGCGGCCCGATGCGAGCAGCGCGCGCGTGTCGGCGTCGCGCAGCACGCCGGCCGACACGAGCTGCCAGTTGTCGATCAGCACGCCTTCCTCGTCGATGTGCGTCGAGTCGGGCGGCATCGAGCCCGGCGTCGTGCCGCCGATGTCCGCGTGGTGGCCGCGCGAGCCGACGTAGAACAGCGGCGCGTCCGAGCCGTCCGCGAACACCGGCGTGATGACGGTCACGTCCGGCAGATGCGTGCCGCCGTGGTACGGATCGTTCAGCATGAACACGTCGCCGTCGCGCATGCGGCCGCGGTTGCGCTCGATCACCGTGCGGATGCTCTCGCCCATCGAGCCGAGGTGCACGGGCATGTGCGGCGCGTTCGCGATCAGGTTGCCGTCACCGTCGAAGATCGCGCACGAGAAGTCGAGCCGCTCCTTGATGTTCACCGAGTACGCGGTGTTCTGCAGCCGCAGCCCCATCTGCTCGGCGATCGACATGAACAGGTTGTTGAAGATCTCGAGCCGCACCGGGTCGGCATCGGTGCCGAGCGAGCGGCGCGTCGGCAGCGGCGTCGTGCGCGTCAGCACGAGGTTGCCCTGGGCGGTCATCGCGGCGCGCCAGCCGGGCTCGACGACGGTCGTGCCGTTCTGCTCCGCGACGATCGCCGGGCCGTCGATCGTGTCGCCGGCGCGCAGCGTGTCGCGCACGACCAGCGCCGCATCGTGCCACTGGCCGCCGGAATAAAAGCGCACGGCCGCGTGCGCTTGCGGCGCCGCGCCCGCCTCGCGCGGCGCGAGCGGCGCGATGTCGACCGGCGCGTCCGAGCGGCCGATCGCCTCGACCGACGCGAGTTCGGCCACCAGCGGCGTGCCCGGCATCAGGAACGCGTAGCGCTGCCGGTACGCGGCCTCGAACGCCTGCTGCATCGCGGCGACGCTGCCGGCCGGCACGTCGAGCGCCGAATCGGTGCCCTGGTAGCGCAGGTGCACGCGCCGCTCGGTCGCGATCCGCTCCGGCGGCACGCCCTGTTCGAGCAGCGCGCCGATGGCCTCGTCGGCGAGCCGGTCGAGCGCCGCGTTCAGCGCCGGCAGCGATGCGTCGGACAACACGGCTTCCACCGCGCGCTCGCGCATCGCGGTCTGGTCGGCCAGCCCCATCCCGTACGCGGACAGCACGCCCGCGAGCGGATGCGCGAACACCTGCGTCATCCCGAGCGCATCGGCCACGCCGCACGCGTGCTGGCCGCCCGCGCCGCCGAACGTCGTCAGCACGTAGCGCGACACGTCGTGGCCGCGCTGCACGGAAATCTTCTTGATCGCGTTCGCCATGCTGCCGATCGCGATCTCCAGGAACCCTTCGGCGAGCGCCTCGGGCGTCTCGCGCCGGCCGGTCGCCGCGTGGATCTCGTCGGCGAGCGCCGCGAACTTCGCGACCACGCCGTCGCGGTCGAGCGGCTGGTCCGCATGCGGGCCGAACACGCGCGGGAAATGATCGGGCTGGATCTTGCCGAGCATCACGTTGCAGTCGGTCACCGTCAGCGGGCCGCCGCGCCGGTACGCGGCCGGCCCCGGGTTCGCGCCGGCCGATTCGGGCCCGACGCGCAGCCGCGCGCCGTCGAAGCCGAGCACCGAGCCGCCGCCGGCCGCGACCGTGTGGATGCTCATCATCGGCGCGCGCATCCGCACGCCGGCCACCTGCGTCTCGAACTCGCGCTCGAATTCGCCGTTGTAGTGCGACACGTCGGTCGACGTGCCGCCCATGTCGAAGCCGATCACCTGGCCGAAGCCGGCCGCGCGCGCCGCACGCACCATCCCGACGATGCCGCCGGCCGGGCCTGACAGGATCGCGTCCTTGCCCTGGAACGCATCGGCGCGCGTGAGGCCGCCGCTGCTCTGCATGAACTGCAGGTTCACGCCCGGCATCTCGTGCGCGACCTGCTCGACGTAGCGGCGCAGGATCGGCGACAGGTACGCGTCGACCACGGTCGTATCGCCGCGCGACACCATCTTCATCAGCGGCGACACCTCGTGCGACACCGATACCTGCGTGAAGCCGATGCGGCGTGCGAGTTCCGCCAGCATCCGTTCGTGCGCGGTGTAGCGGTAGCCGTGGATCAGCACGATCGCGAGCGCACGCACCCCGCTGTCGAACACGCGGCGCAACGACGCTTCGGCACCCTGAACGTCGAGCGGCACGACCACGTCGCCATGCGCGCCGACGCGCTCGTCGATCTCGACGACCGTCTCGTACAGCGCGTCGGGCAGCACGATGTCGAGATCGAACAGGCGCGGCCGGTTCTGGTAAGCGATGCGCAGCACGTCGCGAAAACCGCGCGTCGTGGCCAGCGCGGTACGTTCGCCCTTGCGTTCGAGCAACGCGTTGGTCGCGACCGTCGTGCCCATCTTCACCATGTCGACCTGCGCGGGCGTGATCGGCTCGTCGGCCGCGAGACCGAGCAGGTGGCGAATGCCGGCCACGGCCGCGTCGCGGTACTGCTCGGGGTTCTCCGACAGCAGCTTGTGCGTGACGAGCGTGCCGTCGGGCCGCCGCGCGACGATGTCGGTGAACGTGCCGCCGCGGTCGATCCAGAATTGCCAGCGCGCGGTGTCGGAGGGAACGGGAGAAAGGTGTCGGTCAGTCATGATGTCGGTCGATGCGTCGTTGATTCGAGGACGAGCGCCGCCGCACGGCGCGCGTCGCGCGCCGTGTCACGGTGTCGATGAAAGGGGAAGAAACACGCGGGGCCGGCGGCCCCGCCGCTGCCGCCGGTCAGGCGGCGTCGAGTTCGCGGCCGCGGGTCTCGGGCAGCGTCAGCGCGGCGACGATCACCACGCCGTAGGCGGCGACCGCGAAGATGCCGATGCTCGTGCCGAGCCCGTATTGCTTCGACAGCGCGCCGATCAGGAACGGGAACAGCGCACCGATCGCGCGGCCCACGTTGTAGCAGAAGCCCTGGCCGGAACCGCGCACGCGGGTCGGGAACAGCTCGGTGAGGAACGCGCCCATCCCCGAGAAGATGCCCGATGCGAAGAAGCCGAGCGGGAAGCCGAGCCACAGCATCGACGCGTTGGTCAGGTTCAGCGACGTGTACGCGAACGCGATCACCATCGAGCCGACCGCGAACAGGATGAAGTTCGGCTTGCGGCCGAGGCGGTCGGTCAGGTACGCGCTCGTCAGGTAGCCGACCCACGAGCCGAAGATGATCATCGCGAGATAGCCGCCGGTGCCCATCACCGTCAGGTGCCGCTCGGTCTTCAGGAAGGTCGGCAGCCACGTCGTGATCGCGTAGTAGCCGCCCTGCGCGCCGGTCGTCAGCAGCGCCGCGCGCAGCGTCGTCGTGATCAGCTTCGGCGCGAAGATCTCGGTGAGGCGCGGCGCATCGGCCACTTTCGCCTGCGCGGCCTTCTCCTTCTCGTAGACGTCCGGCTCCTTCACGTAGCGGCGGATCGCGACGACCAGCAGCGCGGGCGCGAGCCCGACCAGGAACAGCGCGCGCCACGCCTGCTCGGCCGGCAGCACCGAGAACAGCAGCGCATACAGCAGCGCGCACAGCCCCCAGCCGATCGCCCAGCCCGACTGCACGAGGCCGACCGCCCTGCCGCGGTCGCGCGCGCGGATCACTTCGCCGATCAGCACCGCGCCGGCCGTCCATTCGCCGCCGAAGCCGAAGCCCATCAGCGCGCGCGCCGCGACCAGCTGGTGGTAGTTCTGCGCGAGCCCGCACAGCGCGGTGAACACCGCGAACCACAGCACCGTGAGCTGCAGCGTGCGCACGCGGCCGATCCGGTCGGACAGGATGCCGGCGATCCAGCCGCCGAGCGCCGACGCGAGCAGCGTGATCGTGCCGATGAAGCCCGCGTCGGCGAGCGAGATGCCCCAGGTCGCGACGAGCGTCGGGATCACGAACGACAGCATCTGTGTGTCCATCCCGTCGAGCATGTAGCCGACCTTGCAGCTCCAGAACGCGCGGCGCTCGCGCGGCTGCGCATCCGCGTACCACGAGAACAGGCCGGTGCGCTCGCGGCTCGCGGGCTCGGCGGCGGGCGCCGCGAGGGTCTTGCTTTCCATGGTGGTACTCCTGTCGTTATGCGCCGATCCAATGGCGTGGGGTGCGGTGTGTCGTCTGTACGTCGCTTACGGGTGGGCCGGCCGGGTCAGAACACGGCCAGCGAGGCATTCGTGATGTCGGTCATCAGCATGTGGCCGGGCGTATGCGCGATCGCGATCGGCAGCTTCGCGTCCATCAGCGCGGTTTGCGGCGTCACGCCGCATGCCCAGAACACCGGCAGCTCGCCGTCGCGGATCGTCACCGCGTCGCCGAATTCGGGCGCGTTCAGATCCTCGATGCCGAGCGCCCGCGGATCGCCGATATGGATCGGCGCGCCGTGCACGCCCGGGAACCGGCTCGTGATCTGCACCGCGCGGATCGCGTCGGCGCCGCGCAGCGGCCGCATCGACACGACCAGCTGGCCGCCGAAGATGCCCGCGCGGCGGTTCGCGATCGACGTGCGGTACATCGGCACGTTGCAACCCTCCTCGACGTGGCGCAGCCCGATCCCTTCGCGGGCGAGCATGTCCTCGAACGAGAACGAGCAGCCGATCGCAAATACGACGAAATCGTCGCGCCACAGCGCGTCGAGCGACTCGACGCGCTCGGTCAGGCGGCCGTCCCGATAGACGTTGTAGCTCGGCACGTCGGTGCGGATGTCGAGATCGTCGCCGAGCGCGTCGATCCGGAACGCGCCCGGTTCGCCGACGCCCAGCAGCGGGCAGGCCTTCGGGTTCGCCTGGCAGAAGCGCAGGAAATCGTGCGCGTACGCGTCGGGCAGGATCGCCAGGTTCGCCTGGGCAAACGGGCCGCAATGGCCGGCGGTCGGGCCGCGGAACGCGCCGCGGCGCACGGATTGACGGAATTCGGAAGGCGTCATGAGAGTCGGTCGCAGATCGGGATGGCGTGGCGATGACGGTGATGTGTCATCGGATAGGGCGAAGAATAGAAAGGAAAAAATTTTGTCGCCAACGAGTTTTTTTGCGCCTGTTGTATAGAATTTCTTAACGGACCTGCGGGTTTTCCCCGGTCCCGTTCACTTTTCGTCGCCGGCAAGCTGCGCATCCACTGCCTCGCCCGACTGCCATGAACACGCGTTTTCTCGAAACTTTCGTCACGCTCGCGAAGCTGCGCAACTTCCGCACGACCGCGGCGGCGCTGCACGCGACGCCGGCCGCGATCTCGCAGCGCCTGAAGGCGCTCGAGGACGAACTGCATACGGTACTCGTCGATCGCGACAGTCGCGAATTCCGGCTCACGCCGAACGGCGAATACCTGCTCGGCTATGCGAAAGCCGTGGTCGAGGCAACGCAGGAACTGCAGGCCGCCGCGTCCGGCGAGAGTGCGCTGCGCGGCAAGCTGCGGCTCGGCGTGATCGA
>NZ_BCPP01000043.1:0-16072 GCF_016586125.1 Burkholderia sp. E168m23 | reverse complement strand
GAAGGTCTTCGCGCAAGGGCTCGCGCGCGATCCTCGGTCGCCGGTCGCCGAGCTCAACGAGACGACGAAAGACGCGTGAGCGCGCGCGGTTGCAGGTCGCTCGCGGCGCACAGGCCCGCGAACTGACGAATGATGCGCTGCGTCGGCGCGCTGGCCGGCCAGTGCGATACCGCGTCGATGCCGACCCAGCGGCACAGTGCGATTTCCCGGCCCGGGCACGCGTGCGCGCCGAGCGGCAGGCTCGCGACGAAGACGTGATGGCGTTTCACGCTGCCGTCCACGTAGAAGAAATACGCGAGTTCGAGATCGGCGAGCCCCGTTTCCTCCCGAAGTTCGCGATGCGCGGCGTCGAGCGCCGATTCGCCGCGCCGAATCACGCCGCCCGGCAGTGTCCAGCGCGACGCTCGCCCGCGCGCGACCAGCAGCACACGCTGGTTGCGATGGCAGATGATCGTCGCGCGTTCCTTCGCCAGCGGCGCCAGCGGCACCGCGCGAACAGGGAAATCGGCCGGGTCGGGTAGCGTCATGCAAGGCAGGCAACGGGTGATTGAAAGATCCACGGCCTTGTACAGCAACGTGCATGCCCGCTTCGCCGCCGCGCCGGCCGGCATGCGGACGTTTCAGGGCCGCTGCCCGATCGCCGTCCGCGATTTTTCAACGGCTTGTCATTTCTGCCGCCGGCCATCGAGGGCGGGCCGTGCGGCGCGACGTATGAACTATCGCGAGTCGTCCGGTTCGTCGGGCCGATGCGGCGTCCCGCTTTCCGGCTCGGTCGGCTTGCCTTCGGCGGGGTCGTGGGCGCTGCGCGGCGGCGGCGTGCCCGTGCCGCGGCGCTTGCCTTCGGGGCCGGGCGTGCTGTCGCCGCGATCTTCGCCGCGTGTGTCGGTGTCGAGCGAGGTGGAGCGTGTCATGGTTCGCGAGTCCTGTCGGGGGGCGGTCGAAGTGCACGCATCGCGCATCGTGCATGCCGCGGTCGGACGAAGCAGGTGGCCGGGCCCGCCGTTTGCTTGATCGCGCGCTTGAGGTCGGCGCGAGCAATGTCGCCCGCGCCGCCGCCTGGAGCCCCGTTTCATGCCCGATGCGATCCTGTGCCCGTTGTCCGTTCGTGAGCGATGGTGCGTCGCGGTCCGGCGCGCGTTGACGCCCGGACCGCGACGCACCGGCGCGCCGGACGCGTTCGCGCCGGCGGTGGCCGGTGTCGCCCTGTCGACGCCGATGATGCCGATGATGCCGATGCGCGTGCCTTGGCCGGTGTTCGAGCGCTGGCCCACCGCCATCGCCCGTGCAGGCGACGGCCAGTCCGGCGGCGGCAGCGGCTCGGGCGCCGCGCCAGGCCGCAACGGCGAGCACTCGACCGACGCGCCGGGCGGCGGTGGCGGCGACGACCATCCGCACGACGATCGCGGCGGCCGCACCGGCGGCGACGGGGATGGCAACGACGGCGACGGCGAACGCAAGCGGCCCGGCAAGAAGCCGCTGATCATCCTGGGCGCGGTGGTGTTCGTGCTGCTGATCGGCGGGCTCGTGTGGTGGTTCGCGACGCGCAACCAGGAAAGCACCGACGATGCGTATACCGACGGCAACGCGATCGCGGTCGCGCCGCACGTGTCCGGCTACGTGACGCGCCTGGCGGTCGACGACAACACCTTCGTGCGGCGCGGCGACGTGCTCGTCGAGATCGATCCGCGCGACTACCGCGCGCAGGTCGACGCGGCGCAGGCCCAGCTCGGTCTCGCGCAGGCGCAGCTCGACGCGGCGCGCGTGCAGCTCGATATCGCCCGCGTGCAGTATCCGGCCCAGTACCGGCAGGCGCGCGCGCAGATCGAATCGGCGGAAGCCGCGTACCGGCAGGCGCTCGCCGCGCAGTCCCGCCAGCGGGCGGTCGATGCGCGCGCAACCTCGCAGCAGGCGATCGACGCGGCCGATGCGCAGCGCGCGACCGCCGACGCGAACGTCGCGATGGCCCAGGCGCAGGCGCGCACCGCGAGCCTCGTGCCGCAGCAGATCCGGCAGGCCGAGACGGCCGTCGAGGAACGCCGCCAGCAGGTGCTGCAGGCGCGCGCGCAGCTCGAGACGGCCAACCTGAACCTGTCGTACTGCGAGATGCGCGCGCCGTCCGACGGCTGGGTCACGCGGCGCAACGTGCAACTGGGCTCATTCCTGCAACCGGGCACGTCGATCTTCTCGATCGTCACGCCGCGCGTGTGGGTCACCGCGAATTTCAAGGAGTCGCAGCTCGAGCGGATGCGCATCGGCGACCGTGTCGACGTGTCGGTCGACGCGTATCCCGATCTCGACCTGCACGGCCACGTCGACAGCATCCAGCTCGGCAGCGGCTCGCGCTTCTCCGCATTCCCGACCGAGAACGCGACCGGCAACTTCGTGAAGATCGTGCAGCGCGTGCCGGTGAAGATCGTGCTCGACGGCCCGCTGCCGACCCGTCCACCGCTCGGTCTCGGCCTGTCGGCCGTGCCGACCGTCCACCTGAAATGACCGGCCGCCGTGCCGCGGCCGGTGTCGACCGGAGCGATCCGATGCCCGATACCCGCATGCCGTTCCCGTTTCGCGAGGCCCGCCGATGAACCGGCCGCCCGAGCGCGGCGGCGCGTCCGGCGGCACCTGGCGACCCGCCGCGAACCCGTGGCTCATCGCGATCGTCGTCACGCTCGCCGCATTCATGGAAGTGCTCGACACGACGATCGTCAACGTCGCGCTGCCGCACATCGCCGGCACGATGTCGGCGAGCTACGACGAGGCGACCTGGACGCTCACGTCGTATCTTGTCGCGAACGGCATCGTGCTGCCGATTTCGGGGTTCCTCGGGCGCCTGCTTGGCCGCAAGCGCTACTTCCTGCTGTGCATCGCCGCGTTTACCGTGTGCTCGTTCCTGTGCGGCGTCGCGACCAACCTCGGCGAACTGATCGTGTTCCGCGTGCTGCAAGGGCTGTTCGGCGGCGGGCTGCAGCCGAACCAGCAGTCGATCATCCTCGATACGTTTCCGCCCGAGCAGCGCAATCGCGCGTTCTCGATCTCGGCGATCGCGATCGTCGTCGCGCCGGTGCTCGGGCCGACGCTCGGCGGCTGGATCACCGACCATTTCTCGTGGCGCTGGGTGTTCCTGCTCAACGTGCCGATCGGCGCGCTGACCGTGCTCGCGGTGATGCAGCTCGTCGAGGACCCGCCGTGGCGGCGCGACGCCGAACGCGGAATCTCGATCGACTACATCGGCATCGGGCTGATCGCGATCGGGCTCGGCTGCCTGCAGGTGATGCTCGATCGCGGCGAGGACGAGGACTGGTTCGGCTCGAACTTCATCCGCGTCTTCGCCGTGCTGTCCGTGCTCGGGCTGGTCGGCGCGACGCTGTGGCTGCTGCGTACGAAGAAACCGGTGGTCGACCTGTCGTGCCTGCGCGACCGCAATTTCGCGCTCGGCTGCGTGACGATCGCGACGTTCGCGGCCGTGCTGTACGGCAGCGCGGTGATCGTGCCGCAGCTCGCGCAGCAGCGTCTCGGCTACACGGCGACGCTCGCGGGGCTCGTGCTGTCGCCCGGCGCGCTGCTGATCACGCTCGAGATTCCGCTCGTGAGCCGGCTGATGCCGCACGTGCAGACGCGCTATCTGGTCGGGTTCGGCTTCGTGCTGCTGTGCGCTTCGCTGATCTATTCGCGCACGCTGGTGCCGGACATCGACTACACGCACCTGATGTTGATCCGCTGCGCGCAGTCGCTCGCGATCGGCTTCATGTTCGTGCCGATCACGACGCTCGCGTACCTGACCGTGCCGCAGCGGCTCAACGACGACGCGTCCGCGCTGTTCACGATGTTCCGCAACGTCGCGGGCTCGATCGGCATCTCGGTGTCGACCGCGCTGATCCGCGAGCGCACGCAGGCGCGCATGGCGCATCTGTCCACGCACATGTCGACGCTGTCGCAGAACTTCCAGGATGCGTTGCAGGAGAATGCGCGCGCGATCGGCGCGCTGACGGGCGCGCAGCCGTCGGCCGCGCTGCAGACGGCGAGCGGGCGGCTGTACCAGACCTTCATCGAACAGGCGACGATCCTCGCGTATATCGACGTGTTCGCGATCCTCGCGGTGTTCTGCGCGTTCAGCATTCCGCTGACGTTCCTGTTCTCGCCGGCGAAGGCCGCGGGCGGCGCGGGAGGGCATTGATGATGACGATGCATCGACGCGGCCGTTGCCGACATTCGCTACCCGCACGCGGAATCGCCGCGATGCTCGCCGCCTGCGCGGTGCTTGCGGGCTGTACCGTCGGACCGGATTTCAAGCCGCCGCAGGCGGACGCGCCGGCCAACTGGCATGACTTGCAGGCCGCGGACGCGGCATCGCCGGCATCGGGCGCGTCAGCGGCATCGGCTGCATCAGCGGCATCGGCCCCCGGCGCACATGCGCCATCGTCGCCGGTGACGAGCGCCGATCCCGATCCGCGCTGGTGGCGCGCGTTCGGCGATCCGCTGCTCGACCAGCTCGTCGAGCGCGCCGCGCATGACAACCTCGACGTGCAGGCCGCCGTGCTGCGCATCGCCCAGGCGCGCGCGCAGGTCCGCGCGGCCGCCGCGCAGGGTTTGCCGGACGTGCGTGCGACCGCGAGCTACCAGCGCGAACAACTCGGCCTGAAAGGGATCGTCGAGGAGCAGGGCATCGACCAGCGGGTCGATCGTCTCGGCGCGCCGGGCTCGCCGCTCGACCGGTTCGGGCCGGGCACCGGCGCGAGCGTGCAGCAAGGCGCGCGCGGCGCGCTCGATGCGCTCGAAGCGCCGGTCAACCTGTGGCAGGCCGGGTTCGACGCATCGTGGGAGCTGGACCTGTTCGGCCGGGTGCGCCGCTCGGTCGAAGCGGCCGGCGCGCAGGCGAGCGCGGCGATCGCGAGCCGCGACGATGCGCTGCTGTCGCTGGAAGCCGAAGTCGCGCAGACCTATCTGCAACTGCGCGGCGCGCAAGCGCAGCGCGCGCTGGCCGACGATCTGCAACGCGCGCAGCGGGAACTGCTCGACCTGACGCGCGAGCAGGCCGCGCACGGTCTCGCGAGCGATCTCGACGTGCGCAGCGCCGAGGCGCGGCTCGCGCAGATCCGCACGCAACTGCCGCAGTTCGACCAGCAGATCGTGCTGCTGCGCAACGGTCTCGCGTATCTGGTGGGCGGCGCGCCGGGCGCGCTCGACGACTGGCTCGACGCGCCGCGCGCGTTGCCGGACGTGCCGCCGGCCGTGCCCGTCGGGCTGCCGTCGACGCTCGCGCGCCGGCGCCCCGACATCCGCCGCGCGGAGGCCGAGCTGCATGCGGCCACCGCCGACGTCGGCGTCGCGGTCGCGCAGTTCTATCCGGACATCTCGTTGACGGGGCAAGTCGGGTTGCGTGCGTCGCACGTGCGCGAGCTCGCGCACTGGTCGCACCTGTTCTATTCGTTCGGACCGGCCGTCTCGCTGCCGATCTTCTCCGGCGGGCAGCTCGTGTCGAACCTGCGGCTGTCGCAGGCGCGCCAGGCGGAAGCGGCGCTCGCCTACCGCCAGGCCGTGCTCGTCGCGCTGCGCGACGTCGACAATGCGCTGGCCGTGTACCGCACCGACCAGGCGCGCGCGGCCGCGCTCGACGATGCGGTGAAGGCCGAACAGGGCGCGCTGGATCTCGCACGCGATCGCTACAGGAAAGGGCTGTCGCCGTTCCTCGACGTGCTGGACGCCGAGCGGCAATGGTCGGAAGGCCGGCAGCAGGCCGAGCAGGGCGCGTTGCAGAAGACGACCGATCTCGTCGCGCTGTACAAGGCGCTCGGCGGCGGATGGGAGGCCGGCTCGGGCACGAACTCGGATGCGGGGGCAGAGGCGGCACGCACCAGATAGCCGCAAGCGCGTGCCGGGCTTCGCGAGCCGCGCTCGCGCAACGTCGTTCGCCGGCCCGCGCGCGGCCTCAATCCCACGCGTGCTTGCTGAACTGATAGCCCTTCGAGCGGATGGTCTTGATCCGCTTCGGTTCGTTCGCATCGTCGCGCAGCTTGCGGCGCAGCTTCGAGATGCGGCCGTCGATCGACCGATCGAGGCCGTCGAACGCGATGCCGCGCAGCAGCAGCGTCAGGTCTTCCCGGCTGACCACCTCGCCCGCGCGGCATACGAGCGCCCACAGCAGGTCGAATTCGGTCGACGTCAGGCGCGGCATGCTGCCGTCGGGAAGATGCACGCGACGGTCGGCCCGGTCGATCGAGAACTTGCCGAACACGTATCGCTGCGGCGAATCCGGCACGGGCTCGCCGGCCGGCACGCGCGTACGTCGCAACTGCGCCTTGATCCGCGCGAGCAGCAGGCGCGGCTCGACCGGCTTGCGGAGAAAGTCGTCCGCGCCGAGTTCCAGGCCGAGCAATTCGTCGAACGGTTCGTCGCGGCCCGTCACCATGATGACGATGCCGTCGTAATGCATGCGCGCCTCGCGGCAGATCTCGAAGCCGTCCTTGCCCGGCAGGTTGACGTCGAGCAGCACGAGATCGGGGCGGCTCGCGACGATCGCCGGTACCGCGCCGGTGCCGTCGAACAACGTCTCCACCCGGTAATGATGCTTGCGCAGATAGTCGGCGATCAGCGCGGACAGCGGGACGTCGTCTTCGACGAGCAGGATTCGAATGGGCATCGGTAAACGAAGGGGCAAAACGGGAAGGTGGCGAGCGGTCAGGCCCAGTCCGAACGCGTCGTAGCCGAAGCGACGTGGATGATACTGCGCAACATTCCGACGGAATGTGACGAAATCTGGATCGTTCGGTGAGCTTAGCTGTGGGCCAATCGCTGCCGCCGGGTGGAAAGCGCGGGGTGGGTAGCGTCAGGCCGCTTGTGAGGTTGAAACAGGTCGATGCGAGGTCCGGCGCGGCGCGCGCGATGATGCACGAGCGGGCATCCTTCAGACGAAAACGTTTGCGCCGATCCGGCGTCGGCGAACCTCGCTTGCACCGGCCGAACCCAGGCCAGGCAAGGTTAGTCGACATATCATTACAAAATATTACCGACGTGGGCGCGTCTCGGTCCCTACAATTCCCGAACCTGACTTACGCGCCTCGCATACTGCGATGGCCTCTGTTTTCCGGTCGCATCGACGGCCGGTTTCGACGACCCGTCGAGTCAGGCTGCTCGCGGGCGGAACCGGGATGCGCGTGGGTCGGATCGATGCCGCACCGGCTCGCGACGGGTCGGCAAGCGGAGACAAGACGAATGATTCACGGAAATCACGGGATTCACGGGGAAGCGAAATGACGCCGTTGCAAGTCGTCCTGAGTCTCGATGCACTCACGCATGCGATCGAAGCCGCGGTGGCGCGCGCCGACTGGAACGAGGCCGTCCGCGCTGCCGAGATGCGTTCGGCGTTCATCGTTGCGCTTGCACCCGATCAACCGGACGAGGTCATGTCGGCGCTGATGAAAGTGCAGGAGATCGATGTCCGGATCTCCACCGTCGCGCGCGAAACGCTGGAGGCGCTCCTCGCGGAGGGCTGGACGGCGTTGCACGCCACCCGCGCGGCAACGAACGCGCTGAGGGTGCAGCAGCGGTCGCTCGAGACCGGCGCCGCGGCAACGCGACATTGAGATTCGTTTCCTTCGGTGCTGGCATGAGATTCAGAAAACGCACGAGTCAGGTCGATGCAACACGATGGTTCGCCGAGGGCGACCATGAACGGGTAGAGCGTCGTGAGGGCAAGTGGGCGGTCGCGACGCCGGAAGGCTGGCGATCGGTGAAGCCGGGCGACTGGATCGTGCGCGATGAATGCGGCAACTGCTGGCCGATGGAAGACGGCCTCTTCATGCATTGCTACGAACCGGCAGCGGACTGACTCGGCTGCCGGTTCGCCGCGCTTACCGGCTCTTGCGCGAGAACATCAGCGAATCGGCGTCGTTGAAGCGGATGCGCCGCGGCTCGCCGTAACCGGCTTTCTCCGCGACCCGGATCGAGGCGACGTTGGTCGGCGCGATCAGGCACACGCTGCGCTCGAACCGCTGCTGTGCGTCGAGCCATGCGAGCGCGGCCGCGAGCGCCTCCGTCGCGTAGCCATTGCCTTGCGCCCACGTCGCCAGCGCCCAGCCGGCTTCCGGCACGCCGCGAATCGGCGGCTCGATGTTCCGATGAAAATCCGCGAAGCCGAGATCGCCGACATAACGGCCCGACGCCTTTTCTCGAATCGCCCAGTAGCCATAGCCGAGCAGTGGCCACAGCCCGCGATACGCGAGCATGCGCATCCACGAGTCGCGCGGTGTGGAGGGCGTGCCGTTGAAGATGTGCGCGACGACGCCGGGCTCCGCCCACATCGCGGCGAGTGCGTCGAAGTCGCCGAGCGGATGGCCTTCGAGAATCAGGCGCGGCGTGTCGAGAACGGGCGGGGACGAGACGGGTGGCACGGCGCTGAATGTCATCGGGCGTTCCATGAGGGAAAGCGGCACGGCTGCCGCGCTTGGGCTCCGTACGATACCGCGTAAACGGCGAGCGGGGCGCAATGCCCCGCCCGCATCGCGGCATGACGTGCGATCGTGCCCGTCCCGTAGGGTCTTTACTTGCGGCTTTTCAGGAAGGAACGCCCTTCGGCCGTGATCGACGCGCCGGAGCGGCCGTGCGGGGGATGGCTGACGAACCCGGCGCTGACGAGCTCCCGCGCGATCGACCAGCCGAGCGCCGGCGCATCGCGGCCGTAGCGAACATCGGCGAGGCGTTCGAGCGCCCAGATCGCGGAGGCCGACAGGTTGGGGGTGTTGGACGTGAGATTGTCGTTCATCGCTTCCTCGGGAAATGGCGTTTCGGGATGGACGGCGCGTGGCCGCGGGATCGGCGGCGCAAGCGTCAGTCTGCTTGCAGCAACGGCAACAGCGCCTGCAGCGCCGCTTCCTCGTCGGGGCCGGTGGCGAGCACCTGGGCCGACGTGCCGCCGTGAACCTGCAGCGACGCGATCGCGCCGCTGTCTTTTGCGTTGCTGCCGTGCCCGTTCGCGATCAGCTGGATATCGCTGTCGAAACGGCGTGCCGCGTCGACGGTCGCGTCGCGCGCGGCGCGGCCCCGATTACGGTTCCATGCGGGGCCGATTTGAACGTACACGACAGTTGCCACGATGCTGGAAAGCCTCCGGACAGGTGGGCGGAGCGGCGCGCGACCTGCACGGTTGCGCGCGTGTTGCGGACATCGGGCGGCCGGGATGTCACGATTTCCCGCAGGGTCGCGGGGCGCCGGCCGGGCGGAGTGCGCGCGCCATTCGGCGCGAACATGCCGACATCCGCTGCGAAGGCGCATTCAAGTGCGCGGATTGTCGGGAAGTGGATGATTATAATGCATCGGCCAGATCATGTGAATTGCATTATAATGCCGTGTGCGCCGCTGGCGGCCCGTGGCACTGCCGGCGGCCGCGTGGCGGCGCATCCGGGCATGCGACCTGCTCGCCCGGCATCGTCGATCGACCCGAACCTCTCCCCGAATGGAAGCTGCAATGAATGCCCCCGCCTGCCCGCAATGCGCGATGGAAAACACTTACCCGGATGGCGCGCTGACCGTGTGCGCGGACTGCGGCCATGAATGGTCGGCCGACGCCGGCGCCGAGGCCGGCGACGAACCGGCGGGCGACGTCGTCAAGGACGCCAACGGTAACGTGCTGTCGGACGGCGATTCGGTCGTGCTGATCAAGGACCTGCGCGTGAAGGGTTCGTCGATCACGCTGAAGATGGGCACCAAGGTCAAGAGCATCCGGCTCGTCGGCGGCGATCATGAAGTCGACTGCAAGACCGACATGGGCGGCTTCATGCTGAAGGCGTGCTATCTGAAGAAGGTCTGAGCACACGGTTCAGGCAGCCGCTGCATCCGCGTTTTCATCCGCCGCATTTCCAGCCGATTACCCGCACATGGCCGAGGATCGAACTTCCTACGACGCGTTCGTCAGGTTCCTGGCGACGCCGCTGAACGACGGCCGGCCGTTCGTGCTGGAGACGCAGCACGCGGTCTCGCTGCACTTCGATCATTTCGGCACCCAGAGCTTCATGTCGCTGCGCGATCCGGTGCGGCTCGCGCTCGGCTATACGCGCGTGATGATGGGTTTCCTGCTGTTGCAGGCCGAGCCGGCGCACATCTGCATGCTCGGGCTCGGCGGCGGGTCGCTCGCGAAGTACTGCTACCGCCACCTGCCCGGCACGACGCTCGATGCGGTCGAGATCAATCCGGACGTGATCGCGCTGCGCGACGTGTTCAGGATTCCTGCCGATGATGCGCGCTTTCGCGTGGTATGCGCGGACGGCGCGGATCATCTCGAGCGGGCGGACGTCCGGACGGACGTGATCCTGCACGACGCGTTCGTCGCCGACGGGAGGCGCGGGCGCTGTACGGGCGGCATATTCCTCGATATGTGCCGCGCGCGCCTGAGCGAATCCGGCGTGCTCGCGATCAACTTCATGGACGACGATCCGGCCTTGCCGGAGCACCTCGAGCAACTGCGATCGGTATTCGGTTCGTCGTATGCGCTGGTGCCGTGTGGCGACGACAACAACTTCGTTGCATTCGCGTGGAAGGGCGGCAGCCGGCTGCCGTCGTTGCGTACCCTGCTGGAGCGGGCGCTCGCCTGCCCGCAGGCCGGCGAACTGAAGCTCGCTGCCACCGCGCGGCGCATGAAGCACGGCGAGGGCATCGATCCGCGGCGGCTGGTGTGGCGTGCGCAATCGCACGAACGTTGGGAGATCGGCGCGTAACGGTGCCGGGGTGCCGGGGGTACCCGGCCGGCGCCACGCGGCCTTGACGGCCGCGCTTACTTCACGCGCTTGCCGATCGCGCTGCGGGTCTTGTACGTGACGCCGTGCCGGTCGAGATATTCGCGGATCAACTGCCGGACGACTTGCGACGGCGTAAGATCCTGCTCCGCGCAGAGCATCTCGAAGGCTTCCTTCTTCGCGGGATCGATCAGGACGGTCAGGCGGGCGGTTTTCGTTTCCATGACGGGGCGAGGGTGGTCGGTATGTTAATCAAATTATAATCGATCCGCTTTCGGCGTTACCGCGCGCGCCGCGCGCACTGCCCGTGGCGCACGATCAGCGTTGGCTGCGCAGCAGCGCGAGCAGGTCGTCGATCACCGGCACGATGGCGAGCGTGACGAGCACCGCAGCGAGCGGCACGGTCGACACGTAGCCCACATGCTTGAAGCCGATGGCGCCGGCCAGGCCACCGACGAAGAACGACGCGAGCATCGTCGCGTGTATCCGCAGTTTCGAACGGTTGGCGATCACCGCGTGCGCGTCGACATCGATGGCCGAGCGGTTCCAGTAGAACAGCTTCCCGAGCTCGATGCCGAGGTCGGTCACGATGCCCGTGACGTGGGTCGTGCGGATTTCCGCACCGGACAACTTCGTGATCGTCGCGTTCTGCAGCCCCATGATGAAGCACAGCAGCGTCACGGTCACCGGCACGAAGAACGTTTCCCACAGCGCGAGGTGGCTGCCGAGCAGCCCGAACAGCAACAGCAGCGCGGCTTCGACCAGCAGCGGCAGCATGAACTGGCTGTGCAGGCCCCGGCGGCGCCCCCAGTTGACGAGGATCGCCGAGCAACTGGCGCCGATCAGGAACGACCCCAGCGAGCTGATGCCGGCGAGCGCGAGCCGCACGTCACCGAGCGCCGTCTGGTCGGCGATTGCCGACACGATGCCGCTCATGTGCGACGTGTATTGCTTGACCGCGAGAAAGCCGCCGGCGTTGGCCGCGCCGGCGACGAACGCGAGCGAAAACCCGAGCTGGCGGTTCGCGGTCGCGCTGCGGTGTTTTCCCGTCAGGTTTCGAAAGTACTGCGCTGGCATAAGGGCTTCGCTCGATCGTCGCGGATTCGCGGGCACAGGCGGAAAAGCGATGCCGGGCGGCGTGACGGGCACGCCGCTTGCACCGGATACCGGGCTGTCGAATCATGTGATGAACATGATAATGTCATTATCATACCCTGTTGGCCGGATGGTGCTTTCAGTACAATGGTGCAATGCGCCGCCGGCCGGCTGTTTCGCCGCTGCGCGGCGCGCGCCCGCGATTCCCTTCTGCCCACCGCTTCATGACCCCGATCAAGTTCATCCTTCGCTACACGGCGATCCCGTTCACGGCCATCGTCGCCGTGGTGATCTGGACTGTCATACCATCGTCGAAAGAGATCGATGCGAGACAATACGCGGCGCTGTCGCGCGCGTACGCGAGTTTCCCGCTGCCGTTTAGGCGCGAGATCTCGGACACGATGGCGCACGGCACGATCAACGACCGGCGCTACCAGGCGCTGGTGCGCGATTCGCTGGGCAACGGCGTCGCGCTGGACTGGCCGGCGTCGGGCGTCGGTGGCGTCGCCGACGAGCGGCAAAAACTGGCCGAACTGATTCAGGCCGATTCGGATCTTCAAAGGCAACGGCAATGAAAACCCTGCTGGTTTCTGTGGCATTCGCGATGATCATCGCGAGTCTGATCTTCGCGCTGTACTTCATGAATCACGATCGCGGCAAGTCCAAGCGGATGGCGTGGTCGCTCGCCGCGCGCGTCGGGTTGTCGGTCACGCTGTTCCTGTCGCTGCTGATCGCGTACAAGCTCGGCTGGATCGAGCCGACCGGGTTGCCGATCGGGCGCTGACGCGCGGTTGCCGCGCGGGTGCCGGGCGGTTCGATTCCGCGTGATCGCGCCGAAGCGGACTTGACGGCGAGCACCGGTGGTCGATCAGCCCGACGAGGCGGTTCGACCGGGGCAGGCAGCCGTCATGCGAGCGCGGTGAGCGTCGGCGCGGTAGCCGTGCCGCCGGGCAGCGTGGGCAGTGCGTCGAGAAGCGACGCGGTATACGGGTGCGACGGCGCGTCGAATACCTGCGTGACCGGCCCGCTTTCGACCACGCGGCCGCGTCGCATCACGAGAATCCGGTCGGCCACGTGATGCACCACACCCAGGTCATGCGAGATGAACAGCATCGCGGTGCCGTGTTCGGCCTGCAGATCGGCGAGCAGGTCGAGCACTTGCGCCTGGATCGACACGTCGAGCGCGCTGACCGGTTCGTCCGCGACGAGCAGCGCCGGGTTGGACGCGAACGCGCGCGCGATCGCGACGCGCTGGCGCTGGCCACCGGACAATTCGCGTGGATAACGGTCGAGGCACGCCGCACCGAGCTGCACTTCGTCGAGCAGTTGCAGCACGCGGCGGCGGCGCGCGTCGCCGTGGAGTCCGACCACCTCGAGCCCTTCGCCGATGATCCGGCGGACCGAATAGCGCGGATCGAACGAACTGTACGGGTCCTGGGCGATCAGCTGCAGCCGCGCACGGCGGGCGCGCCGCGCGGCTTCGGGGATGCCGTTCCATGGCTGCCCGTCGAGCGTGACGGTGCCGGCGTCGGGTTCGACGAGCCCGAGCACGATCCGCGCGACCGTCGATTTGCCGGAACCGGATTCACCGACGATGCCGAGCGTCTCGCCGCGCGCGAGCGAGAACGACACGCCGTCGACGGCGGGCGGCGCATCGCGTCCGCCGTAGCGCTTCGTCAGCGCGTCCACGGCCAGCACCGGTGCCTGTGCGTCGATGCGCTTCGACGGCAGCGGCACGCGCTCGGCGGTCGCCAGCCGGAACCCGCGCGACGTGGCGGTGGGAATCGCCGCGAGCAACGCACGCGTGTACGGATGCGTCGGTGCGCTCAGCACGTCGCGTGCCGGCCCCTGTTCGACGACCTGGCCGGCGCGCATCACGAGCACGCGGTCGGCCAGCTCCGCGACGACCGCGAGGTCGTGGCTGATCAGCAGGATCGCGTCGCCGGCATCCCGGCGCGCACGCAGCAGTGACAGGATCTGGCGTTGCACGGTCATGTCCAGCGCCGTGGTCGGCTCGTCGGCGATCAGCAGCGACGCGCCGCCCGCGATCGCGGTGCCGATCAGCACGCGCTGCCGCAAGCCGCCCGACAACTGATGCGGATACTGCGGCAGCCGCCGCTCGGGATCGTCGATGCCGACCGAGCGCAGCAGGTCGGCGCTGCGCGTGGCGACGTCGCGCTGCCGCGTATCGTGCAACGCCTCCGCGACGAGGTCGCGCACGCGCCACAGCGGGTCGAGCGACACCAGCGCGTCCTGCAGCACGTAGCCGATCCGGCGGCCGCGTATCGCGCGCCAGTCGCGCTCGCGATGGCCGCGCGCATCGATGCCGGCGATCTCGAACCGGTCGGCGTCGATCACCGCGTGCGGGCCGTTCAGCCCGACCAGACTGCGCGCGGTGACCGACTTGCCGGAGCCCGACTCGCCGACGAGCGCGACGCATTCGCCGGCATGCACGGCGAGATCGAGCGGGCCGACGACGGCCTGCGTTCCTCGCGGGCCGCGAAACCCGATCGTCAGGCGCTCGATGCGGGCCAGCGGCGCGGCGGATGAGGTCGTTGCGCGCGCAACGTTAGCGGGCGTGCTCATGCCGCCTCCCGATGTTCGAAGCGCGCCTGCCAGTAGCCGCCGAGCGCGTTCACCGCGATCACGGCCGCGGTGATCGCGAGGCCGGGCCACACCGCGATCCACCACGCGTTGTACAGATAGTTGCGGCCCTCGGCGAGCATCAATCCCCATTCCGCGGCGGGCGGCTGCGGTCCCATCCCGAGGAAGCTCAGCCCCGACGTACCGATGATCGCGGTGCCCAGCCCGATCGTCGCGAGTACCGGTACCTGCGCGATCGCATGCGGCAACACGTGCCGCCATACCAGCACCGCCGGCGCAAGACCGAGCGTGCGCGCGTGCTCGACATAGCCGGATGCCGCGACGACGAAGGTTTGCGCGCGCACCACGCGTGCGAAGCGCGGCACCGACGCGACGCCGAGCGCGAACACGAGGTTGACCGCGCCGGGGCCGGTGAACGAGATCAGCATCAGCGCGAGCAGCAGGTCGGGAAACGCGGACACGACGTCGAGCACGCGCGTGATCAGTTCGTCGAGCCAGCCGCGTGCGAGGCCGGCGAACAGCCCGAGCGCGGTGCCGAACAGCGTCGCGACGCCGATCGCGGCCGCGCTGATCGACAGCGAGTAGCGGGCGCCGTACACGACCCGCGAGAAGATGTCGCGGCCGAGCTGATCGGTGCCGAGCCAGTGCTCGGCGCTGCTGCCGAGCTGCGCGGACAGCGGATCGGCCGCCAGCGGGTCGTAGTGCGCGAGCCAGCCCGGTGCGACGACGGCGATCGCGTTCAGCAGCAGATAGACGGCGGCGAGCGCGAGGCCCGGATGGCGGCGCAGCCAGCCGGCGGCGGCGAATGTCGCGGGCGTGCGCAACGTGAAGTCGATGGGCGTGGACATCGAAGTCTCCGGTTCAACGCGCTGCGCGGCGATCGCGCAGGCGGGGATCGATCAGCAGGTACAGCAGGTCGACGGCCGTGCTGAGCGCGACATAGATGGCCGCCGACAGGATCGCGATCGCGAGGATCACCGGCATGTCCTTCGACAGCACCGCGTCGACCGTCACCTTGCCGAGGCCGGGCCGGCCGAACACCTGCTCGGTGATCACCGCGCCGCTCAGCAGGCCGCCGACGAGCCAGCCGGCGAGCGTGACGGCCGGCAGCGCCGCGTGGCGCAGCGCATGGCGCACGCGCAGCGCGAGTCCGCCGATGCCCCACGAACGCACCGTCAGCGCGTACGGCTCGTCGAGCGCGCGCTCGATGCCTTGCCGCAGTACGCGGCCGATCACCGCGCCCTGCGCGAGCCCGAGCGACAGCGCGGGCAGGACGAGCGACGCGAAGCCGCGATCGCCGGCTACCGGGAACAGCTTCAGCGTAAAGCTGAATACGAACAGCAGCATGATGCCGAGCCAGAACGACGGCGTCGATGCGAGCAGCAGTTCGACGCCCGACGCGGCGCGGCCGGCCCAGCGGCGGCCGGCCGTCAGTACCGCGAGGCCGACCGCGAACACGATCGTCACGACCAGCGCCGCGCCCGTCAGTTTCAGCGTCGGCCACAGCTGGCCGAGCACGAGCGGCGCGACGTCGGTGTTCAGGATGTACGAGCGGCCGAACTCGCCGTGCAGCACGCGCCACAGGTAATGCACGTATTGCAGCGCAAGCGGCTCGTCGAGCCCCCATTCCTGGCGGATCGCGGCTTCGATCT
>NZ_BCPP01000042.1:0-16089 GCF_016586125.1 Burkholderia sp. E168m23 | reverse complement strand
GCGCTCGAGCTGATCGACTCGATGCGGCGCCGGAGTTTCTTCGCGCACGTGCTGGCGTTGCCGGTCACGACTGAAATCGCACGGGTGCGTGGTGTACACGGTTATCAGTTGCCGAAATGGCTCGCGGATATCGACGTGGACATCGGCGCCACGGCGCGCGCACGTATCGCTGGCCCGGGCGGCCGGCCGGATTTGAGCCTGAGCGTGCCGCTGCCGGCGCTGACGCAAGTTCCGTCGCAATCGCACATGGGCACCACGACGATGATCAATCGCATCGACGGTGAATGGCACCAGTCGTCGGTGCAGACCAACATGCTGTCGTTCGCGCAGCGCCTGTTGCCGCGCAACGTCGAGCTGGTGCGGCACGGCGGCCCGCTGAGCCAGTTGCTCGACGGACTCGGTGCATCCACGATCATGCGTCTCGACGTGGTCGAGGATGCGCAACTGGTGCTGAATCTGCCGACGCCGTTGACGGCCTTCGATGAACCCCGAAAGCCACGCTAACGATACGGCTGCGTGCGACGTGCGCGCGCCGAAGGAGTCATCCATGCCGCAACCGAGCTACGATCTCGTCGTATTCGGCGCCACCAGTTTCGTCGGGCAGATTCTGGCCCGCTATCTGTCCGACTATCTGTCCGGCGCGGGTGCTGGCGAGACGCTGCGCTGGGCGATCGCGGGACGGTCCGACGCAAAGCTCAGGCAAGTTCGGGATACGCTCGGCGCGGCCGGGCAGTCGGTGCCGATCCTCGTCGCCGACGCGGCCGACGAAGCGCAGCTACGGGCGCTGTGCGCGCAAACGCAGGTGGTGGTGTCCACCGTCGGTCCCTACGCGTTGTACGGCGAGCCGCTGGTCAGGGTCTGCGCGCAGACCGGCACTGATTATTGCGATCTCACCGGCGAGACGCAGTGGATCAGACGAATGATCGACAAGTACGAGCCCGCGGCCCGGCAATCGGGCGCGCGCATCGTGCATTGCTGCGGCTTCGATTCGGTGCCGTCCGACATGGGCGTGTTCTTCCTGCAGCAACAGGCGCGGCAGCAGTGGAGTGTGCCGGCCACTCACGTGAAGATGCGCGTCAAGACGCTGAAGGGCGGGGCGTCGGGCGGTACCGTGGCCAGCGTGATCAACGTCGTGCGCGAAGCGGCGGCCGATCCGGCATTGCGCCGGGCACTCCTCGATCCTTATTCGCTGTGCCCGCCAGGACATGGCTTCACGGTGCGGCAGCATGCGGTTCGATCCGCCGAATTCGATCGCGACTGCGATGCGTGGATCGCACCGTTCGTGATGGCGGCGATCAACGAGCGCGTCGTGCACCGCTCCAATGCGCTGGCAGGCAATGCATACGGCAGCCGCTTCACCTATGACGAAGCCGTGATGACGGGCACGGGCCTGAAGGGGCGCGTGACCGCGTTGACGATGGTGGCGGGCCTCGGTGCATTCATGGTGGGCGTCCTCATCGCGCCGGTGCGCGGCCTGATGGAGCGCTTCCTGCTGCCGAAGCCCGGCGAGGGGCCGAGCGTCGACGCGCAGCAGGCCGGCCGCTACGATTTGCGCTTTTTCGGCCGCGCCGACGACGGGCGCACCTTGCGTGTGAAAGTCACCGGCGATCGCGATCCGGGCTATGGCTCCACCGGCAAGATGCTCGGCCAGGCTGCGATCAGTCTCGCGCTCGATGGCAGCCGTGACGGTGTGAAGACCGGGCGCGGTGGCGGTTTCTGGACGCCCGCGACGATGTTCGACCAGCGTTTTATCGACCGTCTCGTTCGCCACGCGGGCTTGCGTTTCGAGGTGATCTGAGCGCGAATCCGGTCATCGGGCAGGTAACGATAAATATCGGATAGCGAATCAACGTGAGGAGAGTGCTGGCTGTCGCGGTGGGGATGAATGGCCGGATCCGTTCCGGCCGGGGAGTATCGGGACATGAAGATCGGGGAACTGGCGCAACGCACCGGAATTACGCCTTCTCGCATCCGTTTCTACGAACGCATCGGCTTGTTGACGCTGGTCGAACGCGAAGCGAACGGCTATCGCACGTATCCGCAGGAAGCGGTGACGGTGCTCGATCTGATCACGGCGGCGCAGAGGGCGGACTTCAGTCTGGACGAGATTCGCACGCTGGTGCCGTCCGACCTGACGCAGTGGCAATGCGGACCGTTGCTGGATGCACTGTGCCGCAAGGTGCGGGACATCGAGGCGCTGGAGGTGCGGCTCGCGCGCAGCAAGGCGCACGTCGTCGCACTGATCGCCGGACTCGGCGCGAAACCCGATACGGTCGATCGTGCGGCCCGCGCGAAAGGACCGCTGTCGCGAATCCGGTCGGAGCATGCGGCGCACCCGGGCGATGCCGTCGCTGCCGACACCGGCGACGAACCGGTGCCGCGCCGGACGACCGGCCGTTAGACGTGCGCCGGCGCGCCGAGTGACAGCAGCGCGACGACCTGTTCGGCCGTTGCCTTTGCCGATTGCGGATTCTGGCCGGTCACGATGCGGCCGTCGACGACGACGTTCGACGTGAACGGCAGCAGCGCCTTCTCATAGCGCGCGCCACGCTCCCGCATCTGCTGTTCGACGTTGTACGGCACCTTCTTCGCGACGCCGGCCAGGATTTCCTCCACCCACGAGTAGCCGGTGATCCGGCGCCCGGCGACCAGCAGCGAACCGTTCGACAGCTTCGTATTCAGCAACCCGCAGTAGCCGTGGCAGACCGACGACACGATGCCACCGTGCTCGTAGATCTCGCGCGTGAGCCGTTGCAGTCCCGCATCGTCCGGGTAGTCCCACATCACCGCATGGCCGCCAGTGAAGTAAATCGCGTCGAACCCGGCCGGATCGATCCCGTCCGGGCGCGCGGTGTGCGCGAGCAGCGCCGCGTTCGCCTTGTCGGCGCGCCATGCCTTCGACGCGGCGTCGGCGTGCGGCCATTTGAGCGAGCGCGGTTCCAGTGGTGACACGCCGCCTTTCGGGCTCACGAGCTGCTGCTCATAGCCTCTTGCCGCGAAGATGTGATGGGCATGGGTGAGTTCCGACAGCCACAGGCCGGTCGGTTGCGACGGATCGGCGTAGTGCGCGACATTGCTGACGACGTGAAGGATGCGCTTGCTCATGATGCGGTTTCCTGGTGACCGGCCACGGGCGAACGTCTTCGACGCGCCGCCTGATTGTCGGATGGCAGTACACATACCCATGGCCTCGATACGCTGCCGAGGCAAACCATAACCTTCAAGTGAAGTTAAAGGTCAAGACTTTTTCGCCTTGGTCGCCCGCGGGCGCTTCTCAGGCAGCACGAGTCCGTCCAGCAACGTCGTCAGCGCATCTTCGATCGCGTGATCGCCGACCTTCTCGCGCACCAGCCGCCGGTCGATCGCGAGCATCGTCAGGCCATGGAGGTGGGCCCAGCACGCGGTTGCCTGACCCAGCGCCGGGCGCGGGCGAATCGTGCCGGCACGCTGCCCGTGTTCGAGGATCTCGACGACCAGCAGGAAGGGTGCCTGCACGCGCGGGTCGAGATGGATATCCGAAGGCTCTCCCGCGTCCGCGGCAAACATCAGGCGATACAGATCCGGGTTGCGTTGCCCGAACGCGAGATGGGCATGGGCGAGCGCCAGCAGGACATCCGGTGCATCGGCCGAGGGATCGACGGACGCGACGAGATCGTCGTGCAGGCGATCGAAACCGATCAGCGCGAGCTCGTGCAGCAGCGCGGCCTTGTCCGGGAAATGCCGGTACGGCGCGGAGTGGCTGACGTTCGCGCGCCGCGCGATTTCGCGCAACGTGAACTGCCAGCCCTGTTGTTCCTGCAGCGTATCGAGCGCCGTTTCGATGATCGCGCGACGCAGATCCCCGTGGTGATAAGTCTTTTGTCCGGCATCCGCATCCTCATCCAACGACATCGTATTGCCCCTATGTTGACAAGGAACACATTGTGGTCCTATGATCCGTCGCAGGCAAGTTGACAGTGTCTACATTGACGCAACCTCGTGAGGTGCACCATGGCCGTCCCCGCAGAATCCCCTTCGAGCATCGATCCAGCGGCATTGCTGGCCCGCCAGCGCAGCGCGTTCGTCGCCGAGGGGCCGCCGAGCCTGCAACTGCGCAAGGCGCGGCTCGCGCGATTGCGGGCCGTGGTGCTGGCCCACCGCCGCGACGTGGAAGAGGCGGTCAGCGCCGATTTCGGCCATCGCTCGCGCCATGAAACCGCGATCATGGAACTGGTCGGCGTGATCCAGGCGATCGATTACCTGACGCGCAACCTGCGTCGCTTCATGAAGCCGCAGCGCCGGCACGTCGGCCTCTTCTATCGCCCCGGGCAGGCTCACGTGGAATACCAGCCGCTGGGCGTGATCGGCGTGATGGCGCCGTGGAATTACCCGTTCGCGCTGACGTTCATTCCGCTGGCGACCGCGCTGGCCGCCGGCAACCGGGCGATGCTCAAGCCGTCGGAGCTGACGCCGCGCACCAGCGAAGTGATGCGCCGCATGCTTGCCGATACCTTCCCGAGCGAGGAAGTCGCTGTCGTGCTCGGCGGCCCGGACGTCGGCGCCGCGTTCAGCGGGTTACCGTTCGATCATCTGCTGTTTACCGGCAGCACGCAGGTGGGCCGCCAGGTCATGAAGGCAGCGAGCGACAATCTCGTGCCGGTCACGCTCGAACTGGGCGGTAAGAGCCCGGCGATCGTCGCAAGGGGGCACGTCGACGGCCGCACGATGTCGAGCATCGTGTTCGGCAAGCTGTCGAACGGCGGACAGACGTGCGTGGCGCCCGACTATGCGCTGGTGCACGAAGACGATCTGGACGCGTTCGTCGCGCAATACGACGCGGCCGTCGCGCGTTTCTATCCGGACGGGCCGACCAGCCCGGACTACACGTCGATCGTCAGCGACCGGCATTACGACCGCCTGAAAGGCCTCGTCGACGAAGCGCGCAGCCGCGGGGCGCGGGTGATCGAGGCGGGCGTGAATCCGCAAGGCGCGGCGACCCGCAAGCGGACGCTCGCGCCGACGCTGATCGTCGGCGCGGCCGACGACACGGCCGTCATGCGCGAAGAGATCTTCGGGCCGATCCTGCCGGTGCGCACGTATCGCACGATCGACGAGGTCGTCGATTACGTGAACGCGCGGCCGCGGCCGCTGGCGCTGTATTACTTCGGTGCGCGGGATGGCGACTGCGAGACGTTGCTCAAGCGGACCACGTCGGGCAACGTCGGCATCAACAACACGGTCCTGCACGTCGCGCAGGAAGACTTGCCGTTCGGCGGCGTCGGGCCGAGCGGGATGGGCGCGTATCACGGTATCGAGGGATTCCGCGCGATGAGTCATGCGAAGGGCGTGTTCGTGCAGGGGCGCTGGAGTTTGCCGAGCCTGCTGCGCGCGCCGTTCGGCAAGCTCGCGGACATGTCGCTGGCGGCGCTGCTCGGGCGGAGCCGGGAGCCGGCCGGCGGACGTATCGAATGGAGTGCGAAGCGTTGAGCGAGGCGGGGCGCCGGGCGTGCCCCGCGGGTATCTTCGCGGGCGCTACCCGCTACGCACGGCCGCGCTTGCCCGCGCCCGTGCGGGCAGCGGTCTCGTCCAGAATCATCGCGGCGAATTCGGCGGCCGCCGGCATCCGCGCGTCGTGCATCATCACGAGTTCCATCGCCGGCAATTCCGGCAAGCCTTCGGGCAAACCCAATTCGCGAAGCGTGTCGTCGATCGCGCTGCGCGGCACCGGCGCGATCGCGATGCCGGCCCGCGCGAAGGTGCGGATGCCGGTCACGCTCGGGCTTTCGCACGCGATCCGGTAGCGCATGCCGGCCAGCGCGAGCGCCTTGATGGCGGCGCCGCGGTACGGGCACGGATCGGGGAAGCACGCGAGCGGCACGTCGCCTTCCGGAAGCGGCTCGTGACGCGCGAACGCCCAGACGAGCGGTTCCTGCCACAACGTCGCGCCGTGGCCCGCGTGCGAGCACCGGCTGCCGATCACGAGATCGAATTCGCCGTTGGCGTGCCGTTGAAACAGGCTGTCGCCGATGTCGACGACCAGATCCAGCCGCAGGCCGCGCCGCGCGGCGCCATGGCGGCGCATCAGGTCCGGCAGCCAGCCAGTTGCGAAGTCCTCCGATACACCGATCCGCAGCTTGACGTCGATGGCGTCCCCCGTTCCCAGCCTGGCGCGCGCTTCCTCGCTCAGATTGAGCATCGCACGCGCGTAGCCGAGCAGCGTCTCGCCATGCGCGGTGAGCGTGACGCTGCGCGTGTTGCGCGCGAGCAGCGCCTGGCCGACCTGCTCCTCGAGACGAACGATCTGCGCGCTGACTGCGGACTGGCTGAGGTTCAGCCGGCGCCCGGCGCCGGTGAAGCTGCGCACGTCGGCGACCGCAACGAACGTATGAAGCAGCGCCGTGTCGAGGGGAGCGTTCATTCATCACCAATCCGGGTTAATTTGATCAATTAATATCGTTTCCGGATTATAGGCCGACCCGCTAGGCTGCGAAGGGCAGTGGGCGAGCGCGCATCCCGCGCGCCGTCGTCACGCTTGGCAAGGATCGGCGCCATGACACACGTGCTCTATATCGAAGGCTCACCCAACAAGGCCTATTCGGCGTCCATCGAGGTGTGCGGTGCGTTTCTCGACGCGTACCGGCACGCCCATCCCGATCACGAGATCCGGAAGCTCGACATCTGGGATCTGACGATGCCCGAATTCGATGGCGCCGCGCTGGCCGCGAAATATGCCGGACTGAGCGGCACGGCGTTGACGCAGGAGCAGGCGGCTGCGTGGCAGCAGATCGAGCGGCTCGCGGCGCCGTTCCACGAAGCGGACAAGTTCCTGTTCGGCGTGCCGCTGTGGAATTTCAGCATTCCGTACAAGCTCAAGCACCTGATCGACGTGATCTCGCAGAAGGACGTGCTGTTCACGTTCGACGGAACGGGTTTCACCGGCAAGCTGGCCGGTAAAAAGGCGGCGGTGGTCTACGCGCGCGGGCTCGCCTATCAGTCGCCGGGGTCGTTTACGCCGGCCGCCGAGTTCGATCTGCAGCGCCCTTACATGGAAACGTGGCTCAAGTTCGTGGGCGTGACGGACATCACGGGGATCGTCGTCGAGCGCACGTTGTTCGGCCCGGACGGGAAGGTCGACCGGAGTCGGGCGATCGACGAGGCACGAACGATCGCACGGACGTTCTGAGGTTGGTGGCGCGGGGCACCCGGCGCAGGGCACCTGGCGCGGGGCACCCGCCGCCGCGCGTCCGTACGGGTCGGGCGTCAGCGCCCGCCGCGTGCGATGGCGAGCGCGACGCCGAAGCCCACCAGCAGGCAGCCGAACGTGCGATCGATCCAGTGTCGCAGCGACAGCAGCCGATCGCGGACAGCCGTGGCCGAGAAACACATCGCGACGAGGCTGAACCAGCCGGCATGTGCGGCCGCGATGAACGCGCCGTAGCCGAGTTGCACGATCAACGGCGTGTCGGGCCGGACGGCCTGCATGAACAGGCTGACGATGAACACCGTGGTTTTGGGATTCAGCGCGTTGGTCAGGAAGCCCGTGCGCAGCGCGGCGAGATCCGACAGCGCCGCCACGCGGCTGTCGGCTTGCACGCCGCCGGATTTCGTCATGAGCATCTTCGCACCGAGGTAGATCAGGTAGATCGCGCCGATCAGCTTGACGGCATTGAAGAGCCACGGCGACTGACGGATCAGCAGCCCGACGCCCAGCAGCGTGTAGCTCACGTGGACGGTTACACCGAGCCCGATCCCGCATGCAGTGAGCACGCCGGAACGACGCGACAGCATCAGGCTGTTGCGCGTGACCATCGCGAAATCCGGCCCCGGGCTGATGACGGCCAGCAGCGTAATGGTGACTACGACTATCCATTCGGTCATACGTTTCTCCTACGCTGGATGGGTTGATGGCACAATCCTATCGATCGTGCTTCACTAGGAAAAACGATGATTTCTGACCAGAATGGTGAGTTCGAATCACAATCGATTCGGACGAACCTGCCGTCGCTGATGGCGCTGCGTTGTTTCGACGCGGCGGCGCGTCACGAGAATTTCAGTCGCGCGGCCGACGAGCTGTGCCTGACCCACGGCGCGGTCAGCCGCGCGGTGCGTCTGCTCGAGGACGATCTCGGCGTGGCGCTGTTCGAGCGGCGCAGTCGTCGCGTGTTCCTGACCGAGGCAGGCCGCACACTCGCCCGGGCCGTCCATGATGGACTGGACCTGATGCGTCACGCCGCCCACGCGTTGCGCACCGAGGCCGCCCGTGCGCGGCGTTCGGTCCTGTCGTGCGAGCCGACGCTACTGATGCGCTGGCTGATCCCGCGCTGGCCGGATTTCCAGGCGCGGCATGCGGGCGTCGATATCCATCTGGCCGCCGCGGGCGGCCCGTTCTCGTTCGACAGCGGTATCGACATGGCGATACGTCGCAACGATTTCGCGTGGCCGGCGGGGTATCACGCCGAGCATCTGTTCGCCGAGCGGGTGGGGCCGGTTTGCCGGCCGGACAAGGTCGGTGCGTGGTTTGCATCGCGGCGCGGCGGCCGCGCGTTGAGGCCCGACGCCGCGCTGCTGCATACGCGAACCCGGCCGGACGCATGGAACGCGTGGGCGGCGGCGTCGAATCAGCCGGCCGCGAACGGGCGCGGGCAGCGGTTCGATCACTTCTACTTCAGTCTGCAGGCGGCCGTTGCGGGGTTGGGCGTCGCGATCGGGCCGTGGCATCTGGTGCGCGACGACATCGAAAGCGGTGTGCTGGTCGCGCCAATGGGGTTCGTCGAGGATGGATCGGATTACTACCTGTTGACGTCGGCGCCGGTGGCGGAAGGAAGTGCGCAGGCGGCGTTGCTGGCGTGGTTGAGGGGGCGGGTTTGACGGGGGGCTTTGTCCGCACTCGCATCGATATCAACGACTCATCGGGCAAACGCGACCTCGAATCGAAATAAAGAATGAATGTCCGTGCCGATGCTTGCTCATGCCGGCCTGCGAACGGAAAATGCGTCGATCGACGCGTGCTCGCCAGCCCGTTATTTGCGTGAAGAGCTTGGTCCGACGCTGCGGACGCCGGCGGGATGTCGGCCGGCTTTTACCGAAATGGCGCGCTATGGCGCGCGCGTCGCTAAAAGAATGTCGCGATGTACTTTATCGCGCCAATGAATGAGCGTCGGTAAAGTTGCACCCGCTCTTCATCTTTTTATCAGACATTTGACGACGTCCGTGCAGACCAGCGCAATGTCAGGCTGATGCGACCATTCCCGTCGTCTTTAAAGCCGCAGCATTTACCCGAAGATCAACGACGAGGCGAAGCCATGCAACTTCAAACCGGTAATTTATTCAGCGTCGACGGGCGGCGCGGCGGCGACGAGCGAATTGACCTGCTCGTGACGAGCCCGCGCGTGAACGTCGAGCGAATCGTATCGATGGGCCATGCGAGCCCGGACGGGTTCTGGTATGACGACGCGCGGGCCGAATGGGTCGTGTTGCTGTCCGGCGCGGCCGTGCTCGAATTCGAAGAAGATGCAACGCGGCTCGATATGCGCGCGGGAGATTACGTGCTGATCGAGCCGCATTGCCGTCATCGTGTCGCGTGGACGCATGACGAAGTGCAAACCGTCTGGCTTGCCGTCTATTACGAACGCTGAAGAAAGGATTGGCTTGCGGTGCGATTGGCCGATTGGCCGATGCGCGACACGCCGATCGGGCAAGACCTCGTCAACCGGAGCGGCGTCGGAAACCCGCCGGTATCGATGCGCCAATCAATGCCCAAATCGCCGGACGGCGCGTTGAATCACGCGCCGGCCCATGCCGGGATGCTTATTCCTGAATCAGGAATCGATTGCGGTTCTTCGCATCCTTGATCCATGCGGGCGCGCGACCGCGGCCCGACCAGGTCGCCCCGGTCTTCGGATCGCGATACTTTGCCTGCACGGGGGCGCCCGCTTGTTTGGCCGGCCGACCACGGCGTGTACCGAAAATGTCTTTTTCGGTAATGCCGTATTCCGCGACTTTTGTGCGGATGTCGTCGACGACCGCCTGGAATTCAGCGGCGCGCGCGGCTTCGGCTTTCTCGGCCAAAGCGTCCATTTGAGCCTTCAGTTCCTTGTAAGTTGCCATATATCACTCTTCAGGTTTGTGTCCATACATGATAGCGGTTTCAACCGAAATGATGAAGAAAATTGCTGAGACGGTGAATTCCATTGCCGATATGGCAATCCGCGACTGCTTCGAACACCTGAGAAGTGGTTTGACTGGATCGTTCGTGACCGATCTTTTCGTGCGGGACAAGCTTCGGAGACTCAATTATTCTTTATCTTTTTTCAGAGGGATTGGGGAATTCACTGATGAACAGGGATGACAAACTGAAACAGGTCGCAGCCGAATTCGGATTCGATCCGGACGAAACGATCAGGATCGGCGGAAAGTACACGCCCGTTCTGGTCGACGGAAGCACGGCCTACATTGCCGGCCAGGTGCCGCGAATCGGTGAAGTCGTGCATTTCGTCGGCATCGTGGGCGAATCCGTTTCGCTGGACGATGGCCGCCGGGCAGCCGGTATCTCGGCGCTGCGCGCGTTGTCGCTGATCCGCAAGCATTGCGGCACGCTCGATGCGATCGCGACGGTACCGCGCATGACCGTGTACGTGCGAAGCGCGCCCGACTTCACGATGCAGAGCGAAGTGGCCGACGGCGCGTCGGACGTGTTGGTCGCGGTGCTCGGCGACGCCGGCATCCATACGCGTTCGTCGGTCGGCGTGCTGCAATTGCCGAAGGGCGCGTCGGTCGAAGCCGATTTCATTTTCGGCTTGAAGCGCAGCGGCACGCCCGGCTGATATGGAATGGCCGGATAGACAGGGCGGGCCGCTTCGCGTTGATTAACGCGCCGTGCGTGAACGGGCGGCTTCGGGCGTCATTCCGGTCCATTCATTGAATGCGCGGAAGAACGAATTCGGGTCCTGGTAGCCGAGCAGGAAAGCGATCTGGCTGTAGGGCAGGTCCGAGCGATCGAGGTAATGCCACGCGAGCTTCTCGCGGACTTCCGCGAGCAGGGTCTTGAAGTTCGCGCCTTCGTCGCCGAGCCGCCGCTGCAGCGTCCGTTTGCTGATCGCAAGCGTTTGCGCGACGCCGTCCGCGGTGGCGAGCCCGCCCGGAATCAATTCGAGCAGCGCCGCGCGCACGCGCTCGACGATGCCGGCCTCGGCCGACAGTGCGTCGAGGCGGCGGCGCAGGTCGGGTTCGAAAATCTGCCACATCGCATGGTTCGCGGTGACGAACGGACGCCGCGCATCCTGCAGCGTCACGCTCACGGAAGGCGCATCGCCGTACTGCGGCGTCACGCCGAAAAAGCGCGCATAGCCGGGATGGGGGCTGACGTCGCGCGGCAGCGTGATGGCGCGTGCCGGCAGCTCGGTGCGGGTCGCCAGCCGCGCGAGTTTCACGAAGAAGCCGAGTTCGGCCGCGACCAGCATGCCAGGCGGCGGTACGTCGCGTTCCAGGAAGTCGACGGCGAGGGTGAGCGCATTGACCTCGTGCGACACACGCAACTGCATCGGGCCGATCAGCGGCTTGAACTGGCCGATGCGCCGGATCGCGATCTCCAGATTCGGGCTGCACAACGCGGCGAACAGCGGCGGATCGAAGGTTTCGACGGAGAGCAGATCGAGGATGCGCAGCGCGACGGCCGGCGTATTCGCCATGTCTTCCATCGCGCGCCACAGGCCGAAGTACTCGCGGGTCGTCAACCCGTTCTCGGGGCGCGTGAACAGATCGGCGGGCAACTGCGCGCGCCGCAGCAGTTCGTCGGCGCGCAGGCCAAGGTCGACCATCATGACCTGCCAGCCGGGCGAGATCGCGAAGCGGTTCATCGCCGTAATTGCCCGGTTTCGACGAGCTGCTGAAAGAAGTCGTTCATCGACTCGGCGAGCGGGCGATAGCGCATCCCGAGCTCGTTGCGGCTGCGGCTGTTGTCGGCGCGCCAGGGCAGCCCGATGTTGCGGGCGACCACGCGGCGCGTCACGCTCTTGTTCGCGAGCGGGCCGATCAGCCACACCAGCCACTTCGGCAGGATGCGCCGCGGAATCGGGTAGTCGGCGCCATACCGTTCCAGCAGCGTGGCGGCCATCGCCGGCAGGTTCGTGTCGTGTGCCGACACGATGTAACGGCCGTTGGCGTTCGGCAGGAACGCCGCACGCAGATGCGCATCGGCCACGTCGCGGACATCCACCGCACCCAGGCCGAGATCCGGCACGCCGGCCTTCATCGTGCCGTTGCCCATCTGCCGCACGATTTCGAAGCTTTCCGACGTCGCGTACGGGTTGATGCCGGGCCCGATCACGAGCGACGGGTTGATGGTGACGAGATCCCAGCGTTGCTGCTGGCGGGCGATCTTCCACGCTTCGCGCTCGGCGACCGTCTTCGAATACGAATAGGGCTGGTGGGTCAGCGACGAACTGGTGTTCCAGATTGCTTCGGTGAACACACCGTCTGGCGTCGCGGCGAGGTCCGCGTTGTCGCCGTAGATCGCCGCGCAACTGCTGGTCAGCACGACGCGCCGCACTGACGGCGTGCGGTTGGCCGTCTCGAGTACGTTGCGCGTGCCGAGCAGCGCCGGATCGACCAGCTCCTTCTGCGGATCGCGGACGGTGACGGTGAAGGGCGACGCGGTATGGAACACGGTCCCGCAACCGGCCATCGCGTCGGCGTACGACCCGGGTTCGAGCAGGTCCGCGCGGAAATAGCGGAGGGTGCCGGGCTTGCCGGCCGCGATGCGCTGGAGATGCTCGAGCTTGTCAGGGCTGTCGGGGTCGCGGACGGCCGCATGGACCGTCACGCCGGCCTCGAGCAGCCGCTGCACGAGCCAACCGGCGACGTAGCCGGTCGCGCCGGTGACCATGACGGGGAGGTCGGTATCGATATTCATGGGCGGGATTCCGTTGCAGAAGTGATGCGCCATGATGCCGCTTTTTGCGTGCCACTTCACTCGCAAAGCGCGCCAATCGACATGCAAGGGGCGACAGGCACGACGGCCGATTCGTCGGAGGTGAAAGTGAGCGGAGCGCCGGAATCGTCGCCATCGTGTTGCCGGACAACAATGGTCCGTCGCGCCGTCGCGCCCGCTTGCGTTTTTCGCCCTCGTCGTTTCCGGCAACGATTCCCCGACCCATATCGGCCGGCATCCCCACTTTTGGGGATGCCGTCGCCGAGCGGTACGCCTACGATGATCTACAAGGCGCCGGGGACCGGATATCACCAGAACAATCGAACAGGCCTGTCGTTGCGTGTCGATCGCTGTAAGCGTTCGCACAGTCGATTGACACGGTCGTCGCGTACGCTGATGTGCAGGTCCGCAGTGCGTCGTTGGCGCCGCGGCCGACGGCGCGTTGATGACGGAAGGCCTGATGTCGTATTTCGGGGAATTTCAATCAATATGCTCGCACGAGACTACGTAGAACGAGAGCTCTCCCATATCCAGCGCATGGTGGCGCTGCTGGACAGCGAGACGGACGTCGACGATGTATCGATGTCGGGCGCGGGGCGCGTCCGGCATCCGAGATACTGGCGCGGACGTATCGAGGAACTGCTGTCGACGCCCGACGTGCCGCGTCACGTCAGGAAGCTGAGCGAAGCCGTGCTCGCGAAGATCGACCAGATGGAAGCGCGGTTCTTGACGATGAAGTAAGTGCATCGTCGGGGCGGGTACCGAACCGCGTTTCATCGCGTCGCATCCAGCCTCGAACCCCTCTACCTGCGACAAGATTTCGTTCCGCGCGACCCGCGCCGCAGGCGCCATCGGCCGTCTGCATCACCACCGATTCCACGCCCGCCGTGTCAAAAACCACCATTACGTCTGACGAGAAACGGTGACAAACGTGGTATTTCGGCCAAATCCGCATCGGCAATTTGAACAATCAGACCGATTGAGTAAGATGCCCGAACGGCGTTCGACAAAAACGCACGGCGCGGGGTGGCCAGATGCAGATGAACGGATTGATTCCCTCGGCATGGATCGATGACGTCTACGCTGCGGCACTGGGCGATCAACGGTGGGAAGCGGTGCTGGACGGGCTGCGTCTGACGGTCGGCACGCGCATGGCCACACTGCTGTCGTTCGACGACGCGGCGCGGATGCCGGCAATCGAGCGGGCAGCCGGCGACGATCCGTCATGGGTCGCCGCATGCCACCACCGCTACAACACCGAGTTCTACCTGTACGACCCGGTCGTGCCGGTTGCCGCCGACTGGCCGGCAGGGCGCTGGTTCGAGGACGTCAAGCACCTGTCGGTGCGGCAGCGTACACATGGCGTGTTCTATCGGGAATTCATGCATCCGTTCGGGCTCGGCGGCATCTCGGGCCTGTACATCCATCGCGGCGAGGGCGCCGGCGCTTTCCTCAGCGTACAGAGCGGCCCGGAATCGCACGGGTTGTCCGACGCGCAGCGCCGCACCATCGAAATCATGGGCGGCCACATCAGTCGCGCGCTGCGCATCCATGCGCGCATCGGCGAACTCGAAGCGCGCGTGGCTGCTGCGGAGTCGGCGCTTGATGCGGTGCCGGTGCCCGTGTTCCTGCTCGGCCCGCGGCGCGAACTGCGCTATACGAACCGCGCGGCCGATCAGCTGATCGCCGCCGAACCGGCGCTGCGGATCGTCAACGGCCGTTTCGCGCCGGAAGGCTGCGTCGATGACACGCAATGGCGGTACGCGTTCGCGCGCGGCGGGCTATTGCTGCGGCGTACGACGGGCGAGCCGCTGCCGCTTGCGCTGATCCCCGTTCCCGAACAGTCGCGCCTCGCGCGCGAACGGCCCGGCGTCGCGGCGCTGATGACGGCCGCGGACCTGCGTGCGCCGTCGGCGCGCGCGCAACGCTTGCGGGTGTTCTACGGGTTGTCGTCGGCGGAAGCCGAGCTGGCCGTGCTGCTGTGCTGCGACGGACGCTCGCCGCAGGAGTGCGCGGCGCTGCGCGGCGTGTCGATCGGCACGGTCCGCGCGCAGATCAAGTCGATCTACACGAAGACGGACGTGGCGCGCGCCGCGCAACTGACGTCGCTGGTCATGCAGACCTGAGCGCGCGACGCACGCCGGTGCGGCGGCCTTTTTACCTATCCGCCGCCGATTCCCTGCAGTATCTTGCCGGTCCCGCCGCAGACGGTGCAGGGCTGGCCCTCCACCCTGCCGGTGCCGCGGCAGACGCGGCACGTGTCCTCGCCGATGCCCGGCGCGCCTGCGGGGCCTTCGTCGCCGGCGTTCGGCGGGGTAGCCGGGTCGGGGTACGCTGATGGTTTCGTGGTCGACATCACTGGCTCCTTTTGCGTTGCATGATGTCGCGGCGCGCATCGCACGTGCCTGCCAGGCGGCACGCGCGATGACGATGGAACGACCGCACGCTACAGCGCCGGCGCCCACGTCGACCCGAACGGGTTCGACTGGTCGATGCCCGGGAAGTCGACGAACGCCTTGCTGCAGTCGAGCACGCTGGCCGGGTCGATCGCATGGACCGCCGTACCGTTGACGGCGACCCGGTTCGCGGTCGACGGGAACACCGGCAGGTTCACGTTGCGCAGCGTGAGGTTCGCGTCGGATGCGATCGTCGCGATGCTGTCGGGCGTATCGGCCACCACGTCGGTCAGCGACATCACGAGCGGGAACGCGGGCTCGCCGTAGCCGCCGGTGTTCGCCTCGAACCCCTGCAGCTTCACGCCGGCCGCCCCCTCGATCACGACGTTCGCGAGCGAGATGTCGTGGAAGTTCGGGTACAGCGGGCCGCTCGCGGGCACGGCCTTCGTGCTGTAGTACGGCGTGAACAGCAGCGCGTTCTTCGCGTCGCGGATGCAGATGTTCGCGTAGTGGATGTTGCTCACTTCGCCGCCGCGCGCATAGTCGGACTTGATGCGCAGCCCTTCTTCCGAATCGCGGAACGCATTGTCGTACACCTGAACGTTGGTCACGCCGCCGTTGGTCTCGCTGCCGATCGAGATGCCGTGCCCCCAGTAGATGTGATTGTGCGCGATCACGACGCCCCATTTGCGATCGGCGCGCACGTCGCGATTGCCGTCGATGCCGAACAGCCCGGAGCCGGCGGGCGCCGGATTGTTGCTGCCCTTGAGCGCGATGTCGTCGTCG
>NZ_BCPP01000041.1:0-16174 GCF_016586125.1 Burkholderia sp. E168m23 | reverse complement strand
TTCCCAAATTTTGCATAAATTTGTTCCTAGCCCCCTCCCCTGCCCCTCAACGCAACTCCCGCATGTTCGTATTTGAGCGCTCACAAGGCTCCACGCCTCCCGATCGATAGCCTCACCGCGTCTAGCCGCGCTTGTACGTAAGCGCGGCAAAGCACGCACGCTGGCGCAGCGTTGCGTGGGGAGTCCACATCTCACCGCGAATTGCGCCTGTTATCAAAGACAGGCGGCCAAGCTTGGCGTCGTGAACGGCATTGCGCGGCGTTGCACGGTTATCCGAAGAGCCTACCAGTAAGCCCCGGTTTGCGCGCTCGCGAGCAACCTCGCAATCAGATCTACGCCTTCAGGAGTGTGAAGGTAGTCTGCAGGACATCCTCCACCGAGAGCCGGAACCGGCGAATGAAGCCAGTTGAGAAGCCATGACCGTGCGTCAAAGCCATCCGGATTCCCAGATTCTTCGATCATCCTCCGAACCTGCGTGACAAGCATTTCAACGACGGCTGGCGAGATACTTTGTGGGCCTGAATCCGATGGCAGCGAATCCTCGCGGTTGCCTTTTCTAGTGGTGGGCATTTATGTGTCGCGCTCGATTCGGCGTTGGTCGCGCGCCGATATCTCATACGGGGCTTAGCAAGCAGTGACCCCGCCAAGACCCGTTCTCCAGACGCTTACCGTAGAACCCGTCTATAATTGACAGTGCAGCTCTTAACTGCACAAAGTGTAAATATAGAGTTCTGCCCATATCATCGTGAACAGATCTCTGTAGGCTGACTGACGGAAACGTTGATCCACGAATGGCTCAATGCATCAATATATACGCTTTCTGCCTCAGAACCGAAAACAGGGAGCGGAGCTTGGTGGCTGAGGATAATCCCGCACCATTCTCTGTCCCACCTATCTACCAGCTTCACCAATGACCAGACGGGGTGATGATCACTAGTCGGCTCAATCACGATCCGACTATCCAGCCCATCCGCTCCCGATTGAAGCCAGGTACGCCAACACGGCCTTTTCTCGGCCGTCGGCCACCAGACGTTGGGCAGTTTTGCCATCGAATTCTGGCAGCGAACTGTGCCGATACCACTCAAGCGCAATCCATAGATTTCCGGAAACGGCCATGGCTGCCCTGATAACGCGCAGATGCTGTGCCGACCGGGAAAGTAGCCAAGAAGCGGTTGCACGGTCGCGCTTACTAGACATTGATGTTTTTACCAGTTACTGATCCTGCGCACGAACGATGTCCGTACCTTGAGAGGTCAAGCGAAACGCATATGCCTTTCGACCTCCACTTGCTGGTGGCTCAGATGTCAACAGTCCAATCGACGTCAGAAAGTCGGTATCGCGCTTCAGGCATTTGAGCTGATCGCGGTTGCATCCGGGCGACCGGTACACGAGCGCAAGCAGTTCCAGATATTCGTCGCTTAGAGATCGCGACACCTCCCACGCCACAAGGCGATGGCGATGACAGTACCAAATCTCCGAAGCAACGCGATGCTCCATCTGTTGCATCTCACGCGGGTCGTAAAAGGTCAACATCCGACGCTGCTTGCAATCTGCATGGCTGCATTGCAGAAAAAGATGGCCAGCCCCTTGCTCCTGCTCGCTGTCCATCCAACGTCGAAAGACAGGCTCAGCAACATGGAAGCGTTCTGCGCCAATTTCAACGGGATTTCTGAACCACGCAGTCAGTTGACGAAGGGGCACCGTCAAGTATCGACCTCGGTACCAGACGTCGACCGATCCGTTCAATAACGTGGTCGCAACCATCTCGGCATGCCCGTGGGACACATTCTTCTTTCCAGCATCGAACAACGATAGCATTTCCGAGACTTCGGTGAGCCCACCAACTACATCGCTCACTACCGACTGCACATCCGACAGCGCTCCATCGCCATACATCACCGCTAACTACTCCATCATTCATTGACGACAAGATCGGGACAACACCCGCTCGGTCCTCACTTCGTCGCTTTCTACTTGTCTGGCATTAATGGGTCGTAAATGCCGTGGCCAATCGATGATGATACCTCGACCATACGCGCATGGAAAGGGTATCGGGCCGAAGCGACACAGAAGCGCACCTCAAGCAGATAGGTAGGTCGATCCGTGCACGCCGACTCGCACTCAACATTTCGCAGGAATCACTCGCCCACCTCGCGAACATCGACAGAAGCCACATGGGCAAAATCGAGAGGGGCGAACGAAATGTCACGTTGCTGAATCTTCTGAGAATCTCTCGAGCGCTTGCTTGGCAACCTTCAGAACTTCTCGCTTCGGCAGGTTTGTAACGAGGTAACTCGCACGCGATCGCAGCGGCTTTTGATCCGACTGGCGAGGAGTAAGCCAGTCCTCAAACTCCTTATGCAAAAGGAGACCCCGCCCCCAACGGCCACCCAGCGTCGCCGAATAGCTCGTCGAAACCATCACGACAGAGCCGAAGCATATCTTCCGGATCGATGTCGCGTTCAGGCTGCGCAATTTCGACCGCGGCGCGGATAATGTCGTTGACTTCCGTGAATAGCTCGTCGACACCGGATCTCACCGACTTCCGTTGTGCCTCCGTCATCGTGTCATACAGGCGCTTCCAGATTGGGATCAGATCATCCTCGATCGTGTTCACGAAGTGAAGCATCGCATCGTGGATGTAGAGCACGTCTTGAGCACGCTTTTCCGGAATCCGGTCGTCGCGAATCAACAACTTCTGGACCATGAAGCTCACTGGATTCGGGATCTGGAGATCCGGCACGTCTTCGCCGAGACCCGACTCGTTGGCCGGGATCGTGACCGCCCACGGCTCGTGTAGAAGCACTTCGAGGTGACGCAGCTTCTGGGCCACGACGCCGGCATTCGCCTCGGTCGCATCCTTTTCCAGCTGCTTCGTCACCTTGTTGCGCCGACAAGGACTGCCCGTCAACGGCGTGAGGAATTCCGCGTAGAAGCCTTTCGCCCCCGCGCCCATGACCTTCTTTGCAATCTCTGACCGCCTCTACGCAGTCGTTTTTATTTCGAACTCCTGGAGCAAAACGCCCGGTCAAACTGCCGCGCCCTTTGCGCCTCGTCACTATGCAAGTAGGTCGACGTTGTCGAAATTGACGCATGCCGCAGATTGTCGCGCACCATGATCAGTTCCGCGCCACGCGCCAACGCATGCGTGGCATGTGTATGGCGTATCCAATGCGGGCTCGCGCGGCGCAATTTCTCGGCGGTCGCCGGCTGTTCCCCCTCGATCGCACCGGCCACCAGCAGGAAAAAGCGGCGGATCACCCTCCAAAGACGGGTACTCTGAATGCCGGCAGCGTCTTCCTCAAGACTTGAAACGAGCGGAGTAGAAGGAATCCAACGAGATGGCGTCACCGGCAACCCGCGCTGCATGAGCCAAAAATCCAACGCGGTTCGCGCCAGTGTCGGTAACGCAACCTTACCGGGCCTCCCGCCCTTCCCGATCACATGCAGCCAGTGATCGCCATGTTCGTCGCGGCGGATATCGCCCAGCTTGGCGCCAACCAGTTCGCCGGCGCGCAGCCCCGTCGCGTAGCCGAAGTCCAGTAGAAAGCGTAAGCGCTGAGCAGCTGGCTCGCTCCAGCCGTATGACCATTCAAGCCCGTCGGCCAGTGTGCGGATCAACAACCACTCGCCCTCCGTAAAGCCCCGCGAGACGTCCAGTCCCGTATGCAACACGCCACCTCGCACCTTGACGCCAGCAAATGGGTTCGCCTGAACATAGCGCTGCTCAACCAGCCAACGAAACATTGCGGATAGCACCGTCAACGCATGCGCTGTCGACCGAGCTGATAGGGAACCGTTAAACGGCCGCCACTCGACGCTCTGTCGTGGCCGAGGCGGCCCCACCCAACGCTCCCGCGGTGTCGGCCGACGCAAGAAGCCGCGATACGCAATCGCGTCATCCGTCGTGAGCGACGACAATGCTCGACCGCGCTCGACGATCGCCCACAGGATCAGCCGCTCGGCTTCTTTCCTGTAGGCACGTTGCGTATCCGCTGATTCATGCAGCGACAACCAGGAGAGGACGGCCTCGTAGTCATTCGATGCGCTCAGCAAGCAGGCCTCCTGCGGTGCCCGAAACTTTCCACGCGTGCCGTTAACCTCATGCGGCACGTGCATTCGCTCCCACGGAACGATGTTTCCGGACGGTACCGCGGCGATCAACGTGCGGGCTCGTTCGGTCAAGGCCGGGTACGCAGCAAAAAACGCTTCAACGTGCCGCGCGCCGGCGGCCCCAAGACCGTCGATCGTCGACCACCAGCGGCTCCGACGCGGAATTCGGACGGTCAGGTCTGCAAGCGTTCTGATCCCGTGCGCCTGCAGGGACACCACGACACGTGGCGGCAGCCATTCGCCAATTTCATCCGAGATGTGCGGCTGGGGAACAGGTAGATGACGCAGTACATCGATGGCCTGGACGACAGCGTCTACCACGGCTTGAGAAGGACGATCGACGAACGCGATCGCGAGATCCTCGCGATGACGCGCTCGAGCAAACGCCACGAGTCGCCGGCGAATGCGCCCGAGGATGCTACGCGACGATGCGCCAGTTGCCCGCCGTTCGCTCAGGTAACGAGAGACAGCGGCTCGCGCCTCCAGACCGGCGTACCAGCTCCGTAGCGCGGCAAGCTCCGCCTCGTCCGGAAAGTCGAGCGTGGCTTCGTCGGCAGTGGCATGGAACTGACGCGTTTTCATGATCTCCAGTTTAGGCGATTTTTGATGATAGGCAGATAATAATCCTTATCTGCCTATCATCATCAAATTGCTGACAAAGTTATTTCAATTCGTAATGGTTAGGTACGTAATACGGCCGCAATCGGCAAGCGCTTGCGGTTCGTGATGCCCTGTCACCGCCGCTCCCAGGCATCCAGATAGTGATGCGACGGGATCGTCGCAAGCTGCTCGTCGTGGATGACGGTGGAGCAGCCCCCTGAAACACCGAACACAGTCCCCCACTTACAATAACGGGTGTCTGGAGATACAGGGGCAAGTCCAGACGGGAATGCGCTCAACGGTTGCCAGTTCGTGATCGAACAGCAGGCAACGCGGCGCTTCCGGCATCGTCCATCTGTCATCAACACCACACGTCAACGTCGACGGTACGCCTGCGCGTGATTGCGCCCACCTTGATGAGACATGTGCCGGCACTATAATTTTTGATGCAGGATTCGCGCTCGAACGGTCTCCCGAACTCATCGAGAAAAGGGACATATTGCTGCCGCCATCCCGTCCGGTCGTCGGATCGGTAAAGTGTGAGGATTGGCCTCTCCCGCCGATTCCCACTGCGCCCCTAATGGCTGGATTCTTCATCGTCGCCCGAGCGCGAGCGCAGGAGCCACGCATGCAGGACAACCCGCCCATCACCGAAAATCACCTGCTTGCCGCGCTGCCGGAAAACGAACGCGCTCACCTCGCCGCTCACCTGACGCTTGTCGACATGCCGTTGGGAAAAGTGCTGTACGAATCGGGCGGCCAGCTTCATCACGTCTATTTTCCGACCACGTCGATCGTGTCGCTGCTGTACGTGATGGAGGACGGCTCGTCTGCGGAAATCGCGATCGTCGGGCATGAGGGCATGATCGGTGTGTCGCTGTTCATGGGCGGCGAAACGACGCCGAGTCGCGCCGTCGTGCAAAGCGCTGGGCAGGCCTACCGGCTCGACGCGAGCGTCCTGAAAGAAGAATTCAGGCGTGGCAATGCGATGCAACGCCTGTTGTTGCGCTATACCCAGGCGCTCATCACGCAGATGGCGCAGACTGCGGTGTGCAACCGCCATCATTCCATCGATCAGCAGCTGTGCCGCTGGCTGCTGCTCAGCCTCGACCGCCTGCCTTCGAACCAGTTGCGCATGACGCAGGAACTGATCGCCAACATGCTGGGCGTGCGGCGGTCGGGCGTGACGGAGGCTGCTTTGAAGCTGCAGGACGCGGGCCTCATCCGCTACAACTACGGCCATATCCAAGTGCTGGACCGACCCGGGCTCGAAAAGCGCGTGTGCGAATGCTATGCGGTGGTCAAACGCGAATTCGATCGCCTGCTTCCCGATCTGAAGCGACTCTAGCCGCCACTGAGCCGCATCGTGCCGGCCTTTCCCGCAACTGCCCTCGATGTCCGAGAAGGCCCGGAAGCGGCCGATCGACACCTTGCCGCCAACCTCGCCTCATCCGGCGACCCAGTACGGCGCCCGGTTGTAGTACTGGTGAAGCGACAATCCCCACTGCGATTGCGTCATCACCGGCCAATGCTCGTCGTCGAAGCCAGGGGTACTTTTGACATGCGCGGCGGTCACGTCCAGGTGGAAACATTTGTCACCGACATCGTATTTCATCGCACTCCACGGAATGGCACAAAGCATCTCGCCCATGCCGCCGCTGGACGCTACCGCGTAGGCAATTTTGCCGTGGTGCAAATCGAGCACGATGTCGAACACGTTGCCGATATCCTCACCGTCCGACGCGATGATCTTGCTGCCCCTCAGGACATCGGCGGTCGTCACCATATGACCGGGTTCATCGCCAGCATCGCGTTCGACGAGCTTGCCCCCGTTGCCGTCATCCCCGGATCGGTCGGGGGTGTGGAGCATCCTCATGATGTCCTCCTTGGACAAGTTCCGGGAATATCCGTCTCGTACACGGCCTCGACATCGAAAGCGGCACTCGACGCACGAGGAAACGCTGCGCGCACCGGCATTGGAAGTCGGTACGGTTCCGTACCCGAGCACCTCGGGAATATTGGCTCGCCGACGCTCCGACCGATTCCGCCACGCTTATCGATATCGCCGAATACCGGCGACGACTCGATCCTTCGTAGTCTCGCAGGGCGCTGCCCCTGCGCTAGCGGTGCTTGATGTGCAACGACTTCCGGTGATGCTTTCGATGGGCCGGGCGGGAGATCATCCTCGTGACACCACCGATCGACGGCGGATCGCTGGCGGGGAACGTCCCCTCCACCGCCTCGTCGACATTGCGCTCGCTCTTGCCACCGTTCGTATGCTGCTCTCGATACCTGCTGCGCATAACCGCCTCCGTGGAGTTGATGGTCGGATCGGGCCGGATTCATCTGGCCCACCAGCGTGAAACGCCTCCGGTCACGATGCCAGCATAGGCCCGATTGGAATATTCCGCCCGGTGCGAGCGTGATCCGCCGGACATCGCGAAACGGCCACGTACACCGGAAAACCGTCCGGCATAGGACAGACTGAGCCCGCGCATCCCGCGTATAGCTGGGCTACCGGGCCGAAATTCGCCGCCGACCGGATGCGTCGCGGTACGTCGACTTCTTCCCAATTTTTCACCAGGATCCGCCACGACACTCGTTCTTCTCGCTCTCCCCCGACAGATTGCCGGCGAGTTCTCCGTGGCGGCGACAGTCGCCCTCGGCGCGGCCGTCTTCCCCTCACTCTCGAATGCCCGCGGCTCCGCACCGGATCAAGCACCGCCCCACATCATGCCCGTGGCGGCGCAAAGGTCGATCGACGGGCGCATCAACAGCCTGCACCAGCGGCTTGGCATCACGCCTGGCCAGGAATCGCTGTGGCAGCCGGTGGCGCAGGTGATGCGCGACAACGCGAACGCGATGGAATCGCTCAGGAAGGCACGTAGCGATCACGCGAACGACATGAGCGCGATGGGCGATCTTCATTCCTATGGCGAAGTCACCAACGTGCACGCAGATGGCGTCAAAAAGCTGACCACGGCGTTTCAGCCGCTTTACGACAAGATGTCCGATACGTAAAAGCAGAACGCGAATGCGATTTTCCGTGGCAACGGTCGCCACCTGATCAAGGAGCAATAGTTCCGGACCTTCTGCCGATACCGACTGTCGATGACAGCCGCTGACCGGCAGATTGCGGATCGTACACGGGAGAACATGATGGACGTTTCTGCCGGACACGCACGTCGAAACACGGTGGCGCCGAGATCAGGCACGCGGCTCGTCGGCATGATCGTTGCGTTCGGCTGCCTTGTCGTTGCACCGCAGTTGCATGCGGAGAGAATGAATCACGGCTGGGACAAGGGCAATCACGCGCGCATGACGCATCAGGGCGGTCGCTACTACGACCATCACCGGCATGGAGGCGACGGCTATTACGATGGCGAGGATGACGCTTATGCCGCGCCTCCGATGGTTTACGAGCCGGCACCGGCGCCCGGCGTCTCGCTGTTCATCCCGCTGCGGCTGCGTTGACGTACGAATCCAGTCCGGCGGACGGGTACACCTGGCGGCACGTGGATGTGGCGATCCTCACTGCTTCGTGATCCTGATGACGAAGCTGGCGAGGAGGTGTCGCGACATGCCGGGAGGGGCGGTTCGCGCCCGTGCGCGCATTGTACGGTTTCGTACCGCATCGGGCATTCGTCGCGTGTAGCGTCTCAATCATGCCGGCCGCCCGAGGGGACGCGCTTAGCAGGCATCGCTCCGCATCGGCGGGCGAACGGCTGGATACCACTGCACGGCAGGCAGGTCAGCCGGATCACCGAAGTGCCGGGCATCGCTCTGACGAGGACATCATGTTGCGAAGCATCCGAAGGTTGCACGGAGACACGGTTCGAGCGAAGGACGGCGATATCGGGCACATTAACCAGGCCTACTTCGACGACGACAACTGGTGTATTCGCTACCTCGTCGTCGAGACGGGCGACTGGCTGCACGACAGACGGGTTCTAATCTCGCCATATTCCGTAACACATCCCGAATTCCGCACGCTATATGTCAGTCTGTCGCAAGAGCAGGTGAGAGACAGCCCGAATCTGGACACGCACAAGCCGGTATCGCGCCAGCACGAGATCGAGTACCTGCGTTACTACAACTACCCGACTTACTGGGGCGGCCCGAACCTTTGGGGGATGGGTGCTTACCCGGCTTTCGATCCGGCCGGACCGTCGCAGGATCTCGATGCCGGCGACCCGCTGTTCTCGCACGGCGCGCCGGCCAGTGCGCCGGCGGATACGCATTTGCGCAGCACCGGCGAGGTCGACGGATATCGGCTCGAAGCCACGGACGGACATATCGGTCACGTGTCCGACTTCATTTACGACGATGAAGCCTGGGTGATCCGCTATCTCGCGATCGACACGTCGAGCTGGTGGTCGACCGGCAAGGAAGTCCTGATCGCGACGCACTGGCTTGACCAGGTGGAATGGCATACGGAAACGGTGTCGGCCACGCTCACGCGCGACGCGATCCGCCGCAGCCCTCCCTACGACGACTCGCAGCTCGTGCATCGAAGCTACGAAATCGAGTTGCACGAATTCTACGGCAAGCACGGCTACTGGCCCCGAGACCGCTAACGCGGACGACGGGCCGTCAACGCAACCACCATCCCGTTTGGGATGTTGCGTGACCGAACGCCAAGGAGCAGTTGCATGACCTCAACCGATTTCCCGTCAATCCAAGGGGCGGCACTCGATGCGCTGTGCATCAATACGCTGCGCTTCCTGTCGATCGATGCCGTGCAGAAAGCGGCGAGCGGCCATCCAGGCCTGCCGCTCGGCGCCGCGCCGATGGCCTATGCGCTATGGATGCGTCATCTCAAGCATCACCCGGCCAATCCGGCATGGTTCGATCGCGATCGCTTCATCCTGTCGGCCGGACATGGATCGATGCTGTTGTACAGCCTGCTCCACCTCACCGGCTACGACCTGCCGCTCGATCAGATCGGCCGCTTCCGGCAATCGGGCAGCCTCACGCCCGGCCATCCGGAGCGCGGCCTCACTCCGGGTGTCGAGACGACGACCGGCCCGCTCGGCCAGGGTTTCGCCAACGCCGTCGGCATGGCGATGGCGGAAACGCAGCTCGCCGCGTGCTACAACCGTCCCGGCTTCGAGATCGTGGATCACCGCACCTACGCACTCGTCAGCGACGGCGACCTGATGGAAGGCGTCGCGGCGGAAGCGGCATCGCTTGCCGGCCATCTCCAGCTCGGTAAGCTGATCTGCCTGTACGACGATAATCGCGTCACGCTGTCCGCCGGCACCGCGATCACCTTCACCGAAGATCGCGCACAACGGTTCGACGCCTACGGCTGGCATACCGAAACGGTCGAAGACGGCAACGACCTGGCCGCCATCGATGCGGCGCTGGTCAACGCACGCGCCGAGCAGCGACGTCCGTCGTTGATCCTCGTGCGCACGCATCTCGGCTATGGCTCGCCCAACCGGCAAGACACGTACCAGGCTCACGGATCGCCACTCGGCGATGCCGAGGTGCGCCTGACCAAGCACAACCTCGGCTGGCCGCCCGATCCCGCGTTTCATATTCCCCCACCGGCGCTCGCGCATTTTCGCCGGGCGCTGGCGGAGGGGCGAGTACGGGAAGAGCAGTGGAACGCGCGGTTCGAGGCCTATACGCGCGCGTTCCCCGAGCTGGCTCGGATGCTGCTGAACACTGTGCACGGCAAGCTGCCCGACGGTTGGGACCGCGATATCCCGGTCTTTCCGGCCGATCCGAAAGGCATGGCGACGCGGGTCGCATCCGGCAAGGTGTTGAACGCCCTCGCCTCCCGCGTCCCGTCGCTGGTCGGCGGCTCCGCCGACCTAAACCCCTCCACCTTCACCGCGCTAATCGGGCTCGGCGATTTCGAGGCCGCCGGCGTGAACGCGCTCGACCGACAAGGGTCCGACGGCGGCGGCTGGAGCCGTAGCGGCCGCAATCTGCATTTCGGCGTGCGCGAGCATGCGATGGGCGCGATCCTGAACGGCTTGGCGGCCCACGGCGGCATCCGGCCATTCGGCGCGACCTTTCTGATCTTTTCCGACTACATGCGTCCGCCGATCCGGCTCGCCGCATTGATGCGTCTGCAGGTGATCTACGTGTTCACGCACGACAGTCTCGCCGTCGGCGAGGACGGTGCGACACATCAGCCGATGGAGCAGCTTGCCGGACTGCGTGCGGTCCCGGGCCTGCTGGTGATTCGACCGGCCGATGCCAATGAAACCGCCGTCGCGTGGCGTGTGGCGCTCGAAGCGCGGGAGCGACCGACTGCGCTGGTACTGACCCGCCAGGACGTGCCGACCATCGATCGCCTCCGGTTCGCGCCGGCCGAGGGCTTGCGGCGTGGCGGCTACGTCTTGGCCGATGCCCCCGATGGCCACCCCACGCTGATCCTGATCGCGACGGGCTCGGAAGTCACGCTCGCGCTGGCGGCACAAGTCGAATTGCTCGCGCGCGGCGTAGCGGTTCGGGTGGTGTCGCTGCCCTGTTGGAGATTATTCGACGCTCAGCCCCAGCCATATCAGGACGCCGTGCTGCCGAAGTCGGTCGGCGCGCGGCTGGCGATCGAAGCGGGTGTGTCACAAGGCTGGCACCGCTATGTCGGCGATCGTGGCGACGTACTCGGCATCGCGGGTTTCGGCGCGTCGGCGCCGGGCGCCGAGCTGATGCGAGATTTCGGCTTCACGGTCGAGAACGTCTGCGACCACGCACTGAAACTGCTCGCCTGATCCGTGGACGGCCCGTACGCGTATCAACCGTTCGGGCCGCAGCTGGCATGGCACATACCGGCTTCGAGTACCGCGTCGACCATCGACTGGGCATCGGGCACGATGCGCCACGTGATCCGCTCCGCTCTCCTGTATGAGGCACTGGCGCATTCTCGTTCGCGCACGGGCCGTGACTGCCGGCATGCGCGTGGCGGACGGCGGGCGCCGGGACCTTCCACAACCAACCGAACGCGCGAAGCGCCGCCCATTCCGCCACCCGCCATGCTCAAGCGGTGGCGGGCTTGCCGGCTCGGCGCTCGAGCATGAGAATAAGGGCGATGATGCTGACGAAATGCATGCGTTCAGATGGCGTCGGACTGCCGTGTTCGAGAATCGATTCCAGCCTAATTCGCCAGAGTGCCCATGGCGCAGGCTCACCGGGGGCGACGCGTGCAATGAGTCGTTCGAGTGAACGGAGGTCTTCCTCGATTGCTGTGTGGGCCATGGCAATGCTCCGGTTGTCGTGAGGAACGGCGGACAGTCTATGCCGAAGCACTGCGCCGCTCTGCCCGCTACCGTACATCGCATGCGCGCGGGGCACTTCCCGGCAGCGACGGCCGCAATGCAGGCGCCCGGCGCGATACTGTGCGACGGGCGCGGGGGGCATCGGCGCCCCGTCCGGCGCGAGCCGTCCCGTGCGTGCCGCGCACCACCCTCCACGACGCCGCATGGCGACCTGCGGCCGACACGCGGCGAGCACAACGTGATCCATGCGAGGTATGCAAAGTGACCGAAACGATCGGATGCCTCATCTTCGGAGCCCTGCTGATTTTCATGGGACTCATCGGATCGTCGCTTAAGCGCCTGCCGCTGAGTGCGGCCATGGTGTATCTCGGGATCGGCTTTCTGGTCGGACCGGCCGGCACCGGCTTCCTGTCGCTGAAATTGCCGGACGACGTCACGAACTTGCGCATTGCTGCCGAAATCGGCTTGCTGATCTCGCTGTTCGCGATCGGCCTGAGGCTGCGTGTCCCGCCCGCCGATCCCCGCTGGATGCTGCCGCTGCGGCTCGGCGTCGTCGCAATGATCTTCACCGTGGCGTCGATCGCCGCGCTCGGCGTGCTGGTGCTGAATTTGAATCTCGGTGTCGCGGTACTTCTCGGCGCGATGATCGCGCCGACCGACCCCGTGCTCGCTCATGACGTCGGCGTGCGCGACGCGGGTGACGTCGAGCTGGTACGTTTTTCGTTGTCCGCCGAAGGTGGGATCAACGACGGCACGGCCTACCCGTGCGCGGTACTCGGCATGCTTTTGTGCGGTTCCGGCACGACGTCGGCGCTTCACTGGAGCATGGTCGGCGGCATTGCATGGGGTATCGCGTCCGGTGCGGGCGCAGGCTGGCTGCTCGGCTTCGTCACGGCCCGGCTCGTCGCATTCCTGCGCAGCCGTCACAGCCAGGCGCTCGGCCTCGAAGGGTTCTTCGCGCTCGGCCTGATCATGCTGTCGTACGGTGTGGCGCTCGCCATTCATGGCTACGGGTTCCTGGCCGTGTTCGCGGCGGGCGTCGCGATGCGGCGCGTCGAACATCGAACGAGCGGCCAGAAGACGTCGAAGGAGACGGTCGGCGTCGTGAACAGCGAGGATGTCGAAGCCACCGCCACCGATCCCGACAAAGCCCATGCCTTCGTCGCGGAATCGGTCATGGGATTCACAATCGAGCTTGAACACATCGTCGAAGCCGTCCTGATCCTGCTGATCGGCGCGCTCGTCTCACGGTATTGGGCTGACATGCTCACCTGGGCGGGCGCGGCCGTGGTCGCGACACTGCTGTTCGTCATCCGGCCGGCCGCCACCCAGCTTGCGCTGATCGGCTCCCGGGCGTCGCACCACCAGCGCCGGCTGATCAGCTGGTTCGGCATTCGCGGCGTGGGTTCCCTGTATTACCTGATGCTGGCCATCGAGCAAGAGCCGCGCGCGCAACTGTTGCCGATGGTTCCGTGGGTACTGGCCATCATCGCCGTGTCGATCGTGCTGCACGGTATTTCAGCTGCGCCGCTGATGCGTCGTTATGCGTGAGACCCAGGACGGGCGTAGTGACGCGATGCGTGGGCTGGTCGAACGGTTTGGCGCGATGCCACACCCGACACTCAAGGTGCCGGGCGACAGTCCTTCCATGAACTTGCAGCGTCGATGATGTCCCGCGTCACAGCCTGCCCAGCCGCATCAGTATGAGTAACACGACCAATACCAAGCCCAGCAATCCGCTTGGACCATAACCCCAGCCGTTGCTGTAGCGCCAGGTCGGGATCATCCCGACCATCAGCAGCACGGCAACGATCAGTAGAAGTAGTCCCAGTGACATGCCGTCTCTCTTCAATCAATCCGGCTAGTCATGCCGCGATGCGTCCGCATCGTTGGCCTCGCCGAATGCAATCGAACCGATGTTTCCGTCGAAACGCTCCCGAGCGATTCCACGTCGACGCGCGCACGCGCCGTTCGTCGCCGGTCGCGTCGAAATTCGCGGGGTCGCCTCTCGAATGCCGGAGTTACCCGGACGGAAGTCGTCCTGCTTCTTCATGCAGGGCTCGTGCGCGATGCACCCGGTTCGGGACGTGCATCGACTCTTTCGATATCAAGGTAGGCGGACGCGGGCGTGGAGTATGTCCGGCGACGTACCGGACGCACGGCACCGCGCGACGGATCGACCTGTCGACACCGACGAGCCGACGATCGTGGGTACCAGCTGCGAAGTTCGTCACCTGCTTTTTCGGGTGACGGGACCCGGTTCAGTGGAGATGCCCTCCGAACAAACCGAGCAACCCGATGACGATCAGGTAGATCGCAACGATGTAATTCAACAGCCGCGGCACGACGAGAATCAGAATGCCGGCGATCAGCGAAACCAGTGGGCCTGCGCTCGTGAGGATGTGCATATGCCCTCCGCAAGATTGAAAACGACAGATGGATACGAATCCGCGCTGCCTCCGATGCTCGTTACAGCGACTTGACCCAGGCGACACGCGGGCTCTTGGCGGTCGCGCAAGAGCGCGCAAGGAGCGAGCCGACGCCGGCGGCGGTGATGTGGCATTCGTCGATCTGGCGGCCGCTCGCGTCGGATGTGCCGGTCGTCGTGCATCCCTGCACCACGACGCAGATAGCAAGACGCGATCCCTGCGTACCTCATGTAAGTGTTTTTCGCTGCATGATTCGCCTCAGGCAGTTCGTGGATATCCCCGACGCTACACACTGGCGAACGTGAATGCGGTACGAAAGCGTACCAAGCATGTAAAAACAGACAACCACCCTTCGCAGCGATCGACCCGGGAGCCGCCCGCATACACCTGCTCGCGTGGCGGTGCCGGTTCACGTACGGCATCGTACCGACTTCCGTCACGAACGCGCTCAACCTGTATTCCGGCATCCTGATTGTCGCGCGCCGAAGCACCAGTACGACGCTTCGATGGTTCAGGATTTCGTACCGGTGAAACATGCGATCCATGTCAAGGAGCAAGATGATGAACAGGGATCAGATGAGAGGCCGCATCGCGGAAGCGAAGGGCAAACTGAAGGAAATGGTCGGCAGAATCATGGGAAATCGATCGACCAGGATGCAGGGCAAGGTCGAACAGGTCATCGGAAAGACGCAAGCGTCATTCGGTGACGCGAAGGAGCAACTCAGGAAGCGGCCGTAGGATGCTCACGCGAACGGTTCGGTTCTATCGCACCGCGCGATCGGGCAACGTGACGCGAATTCACCGGATGTTGACGGCGCGTGCAGGCAACATCCGGCGCTACCCGCTTCCCGACCGACCTTCAAGATATCGCAATGCGTCGAGGGTGGTCGCTGTGCACGTCGGCAAGCGGCTTGTGCTGCGCGTCTCCCACGCCGGGAAAGAACGTGTCCCACGCGTCCCGGACACCTTTCGCCGCGGTCGCATCTGCGGTCGCATCCACTGCAAGCGTCTCCTGGTCGCTCGACTTGGCCGGATCGGAACACAAGCCTCGCCAGCGCGTAAAGGTGAGCATCGGCTTTTCCGTCCATTCGCCGTCGCCGAACTTCGCAAACGCCGTGTCTCCGCTCACCAGTCGAACCTCATACCATCCGTCGCGCACAGGCGCATATTGGTCCAGCGTAAACCATCGTGTAGATTGGATTTTCATCGTTGCCTCATGGGTCCATGGATCGTTGTACAGGAAAAACCCGGTCGACGCGTGCGCGCTAATCGGCGCACCGATTCAGCCACAGCCGGCCTGCGGCGGTCATGTTGATCGAACCGCCGGTGCGCGACTCGTATGCAAGCCCGTGAGTCAACAGTTCATCGGCTATGACGCGTGGAATATCGGCTTGTGAATCGGGAATCCGATCAAGCGATTTGAGGGTCTCGACAACCTCGGGTGAAAGTGGGATGCACATGGCGGCCTCCTCGGTATTGACTTTATGTTGAACCGAGCGACACGCGCGGGTCTGTACGGTATCGACTATTTGGACGCAGGTTTTGCGGCACCTCGCTGACGCCAGATGATCAACCTGAATCGACAATATGATTCGGTATCCGATATTTTTATTGCGCAACCGGTTCTGAACGCGCACACTACAGAGACCTGCCGGTTCGTTGTCAAGGCATCGGCGCCCTCGAATCCTTCGGCGCCAACGGTCGCTCTGTCAGGAGCACATCATGACCATTCCCACTCTCGAATATCGCGGCCGTGAACTCCGCGTCTATTCACAAATGCTTTTCCCGCCGTTCGGCGAT
>NZ_BCPP01000040.1:0-16188 GCF_016586125.1 Burkholderia sp. E168m23 | reverse complement strand
GGGAATGCCGTGGCAGATCACGTCGTTGACCGAAATGCAGGTGGCCTTCGGGTACGGCGGATAGCCGGGCGGCTGGTAGTTCAGCGGCGCGGGGATCGTGCCTTGCTCGTTGAGCATGAACTCGTGGCAGAGGCGGTCGAGTTCGGCGGTCGTGACGCCCGCGACGACGTGCGGCGTGATGAAGTCGAGCACTTCGCTGGCGAGACGGCAGGCGACGCGCATCTCCGCGATATCGTGTTCGTTTTTGAGCGTAATAGCCATCGAGGTATGCCTGGAATGCGGTGAATTGACGGATTATCGCACCTTATGGCGGGCCTCGCAGCCCCTGCCGGCCGCGCGGATGCGGGTTTTCGCGGATTGTCCGGCCTGCCGCCGCGCGGCAAGCGGAAGTGCCGCGCGACTTGAGAGCGGACAAATCCGCGTGCTATACTCTTTGGCTAAGTCGATATCCAAATTTGCCGTTGTGCCCCATTTCGGGGCGGCATCGCGGTGAAAGGCTTACGGCACGGGCATTTTGCACGTGCCGAATCGCAAGCCGGCGCAACCAGGGTGCCGTCCGTGCGGAATCCACGTCCTTCGAGGCGGGGTCGCGCGGCGGTACGGCAGCCGGCTTAAGACCCAACCCTCGTGGAGAATTTACATGGCAGTTACGATGCGCCAAATGCTGGAAGCGGGTGTCCACTTCGGTCACCAGACGCGCTTCTGGAACCCGAAGATGGCTCCGTTCATTTTCGGTCACCGCAACAAGATTCACATCATCAACCTCGAAAAGACGCTGCCGATGTTCACGGACGCACAGAAGTACGTGCGCCAGCTGGCAGCGAACCGCGGCACGATCCTGTTCGTCGGCACGAAGCGCCAGTCGCGTGACACGATCGCCCAGGAAGCGCAACGTGCGGGCATGCCGTACGTCAACGCACGCTGGCTCGGCGGCATGATGACCAACTTCAAGACGCTGAAGGTATCGATCAAGCGCCTGAAGGACATGGAAGCGGCCGTCGAATCGGGCGAAACCGAGAAGATGAGCAAGAAGGAAGCGCTGCTGTTCGAACGCGAAATCGCCAAGCTGCAGAAGTCGATCGGCGGCGTGAAGGACATGGGCGGCATTCCGGACGCAATTTTCGTCGTCGACGTCGGCTACCACAAGATCGCCGTCACGGAAGCGAACAAGCTGGGCGTGCCGGTCATCGCCGTGGTCGATACGAACCACTCGCCGGAAGGTGTGGATTACGTGATCCCGGGTAACGACGACTCGAGCAAGGCAGTCGCGCTGTACGCCGAAGGCGTGGCCGACGCGATCCTCGAAGGCCGCGCGAACGCGGTCAACGAAGTGGTCCAGGCCGCACGCGGCGACGACGAGTACGTCGAGGAAAACGCGTAACTGGCCCCGAGCCGGCGCAAAAAGGGGGCTCTCAACAGGCCCCCTTTTTTTAAGCTTGTGCGCCGGACCTGATCGCGCCGAATCGGCGCGGGTCCGGAAACGAATCTCGGCCGTTCGCGTCCAAGCGGGCGGCGTTGTGAATACAGACTCAAGGAGCGAATGATGGCGGCAATTACCGCAAGCATGGTGGCAGAACTGCGCGCAAAGACCGACGCACCGATGATGGAGTGCAAGAAGGCGCTGACGGAAGCCGACGGCGATCTGGCCAAGGCTGAAGAACTGCTGCGCGTCAAGCTCGGCAACAAGGCGAGCAAGGCCGCATCGCGCGTGACGGCAGAAGGCGTCGTCGCATCGTTCGTCGGCGGCAACGCAGGCGCGCTGGTCGAACTGAACTGCGAAACCGACTTCGTCGCGAAGAACGACGACTTCCTCGCGTTCTCGAAGACGGTCGCGGAACTCGTCGCGACGCAGAACCCGGCCGACGTGGCCGCGCTGTCGGCGCTGCCGCTCGAAGGCTCGACCGTCGACGCAGTGCGTCTGGCGCTGATCGGCAAGATCGGCGAGAACGTGTCGATCCGCCGTTTCGTCCGTTTCGAAACCGCGAACAAGATCGCCACGTACCTGCACGGCGCGCGTATCGGCGTGATCGTCGAGTACACGGGTGCGGAAGAGCAGGTCGGCAAGGACGTCGCGATGCACATCGCCGCGATGAAGCCGGTCGCGTTGTCGTCGGCCGACGTGCCGGCTGAACTGATCGACACGGAACGCCGCGTGGCCGAGCAGAAGGCCGCGGAATCGGGCAAGCCGGCCGAAATCGTCGCCAAGATGGTCGACGGCAGCGTCCAGAAGTACCTGAAGGAAGTGTCGCTGCTGAACCAGACGTTCGTGAAGAACGACAAGCAGACGATCGAGCAGATGCTGAAGGCAGCGAATGCGACGGTGCAGAAGTTCGCGCTGTTCGTCGTCGGCGAAGGCATCGAGAAGCGCCAGGACGACTTCGCCGCCGAAGTGGCCGCGCAAGTCGCAGCAGCAAAGCAGCAGTAAGCAGTCAGGCAGCATCCGCGGCGGGCGTCCGCTCCGCCGCGGCCGGCGGCGCCGCCGGCCGGCCGGGAACCCCGGTCCGGTCGTCGGCGCTTGCCCGAATCAGTATTTCGCCCCTACAGTTCGTGGTTGTCATCCTCTCGTCGCTCGGAAGCCCCTATGTCCAATGCCTATAAACGCGTCCTCCTCAAACTCTCCGGCGAAGCGCTGATGGGCGACGATGCCTTCGGCATCAATCGCGCGACGATCGAACGGATGGTGGCCGATATCGCCGAAGTCGTGCGTCTCGGGACGCAGCTCGCGGTCGTGATCGGTGGCGGTAATATTTTCCGTGGTGTCGCGGGCGGCGCGGCCGGCATGGATCGCGCGACGGCCGACTACATGGGGATGCTGGCGACGATGATGAACGCGCTGGCGCTGCAGGACGCGATGCGCCACGCCGGCATCGAGGCGCGCGTGCAGTCCGCGCTGCGCATGGACCAGGTCGTCGAGCCGTACATCCGGCCCCGCGCGATCCGCCAGCTCGAGGAAGGCCGCGTCGTGATCTTCGCGGCCGGCACCGGCAACCCGTTCTTCACGACGGATACCGCCGCTGCGCTGCGCGGTTCGGAAGTGGGCGCCGAAGTCGTGCTGAAGGCGACCAAGGTCGATGGCGTATATTCTGCCGATCCGAAGAAGGATCCGTCGGCCACGCGTTACACGACGATCAGCTTCGACGAGGCGATCAGCCGCAACCTGCAGGTGATGGACGCGACGGCGTTTGCGCTGTGCCGCGACCAGAAGCTGCCGATTCGCGTGTTTTCGATCAACAAGCCGGGCGCGCTCAAGCGCATCGTGCTGGGCGAGGACGAAGGTACGCTCGTCCACGTGTAAACTCCCGCGGATGCGGGCGACCGGCCGCGGCGCGCGACATGCGCCGGGCGGGGCCCGTGTTCTTTGAAGGTTTGAAGGTTCGGAGGTTGAAATGAGTGTCGCTGATGTCAAGAAGGGCGTCGAGCAAAAGATGCAGCGCTCGATCGAAGCGTTCAAGAACGATCTGGCCAAGATCCGTACGGGCCGTGCACACACCGGTCTGCTCGATCACGTGCAGGTCGACTACTACGGCTCGATGGTGCCGATCTCGCAGGTCGCGAACCTGACGCTCGTCGACGCGCGCACGATCGGCGTGCAGCCGTGGGAAAAGAACATGGTCGCGAAGGTCGAGAAGGCCATCCGCGAAGCCGATCTGGGCCTGAACCCGGCAACGACCGGCGACCTGATCCGCGTGCCGATGCCCGCGCTGACGGAAGAGCGCCGCCGCGAGCTGACCAAAGTCGTGAAGAGCGAAGGCGAAACGGCCAAGGTCGCGATCCGCAACCTGCGCCGCGACGCGAACGAAGCGCTGAAGAAGCTCGTGAAGGACAAGGAAATCTCGGAAGACGACGAGCGCCGCGCGAGCGACGACGTGCAGAAGCTGACCGACAAGCACGTTGCCGAAATCGACAAGCTCGTGCAGACCAAGGAAGCCGAGATCATGACGGTCTGACGACCGTCCTCGCGCGCCGCCTTCTTCCCGCATTACTGTCTCAACGGCCATGACCTATACCAGCTCTACCGTTCGCGTGCCTGACGTCGGTGTCGTGCCGCGTCACATCGCGATCATCATGGACGGCAATGGCCGTTGGGCGACCGAACGCCGCTTGCCGCGCGTCGCGGGGCACACCCGCGGCGTCGATGCCGTGCGGGCGGTGGTCGAAGGCTGCGCGCGCGCCGGCGTCGAATACCTGACGCTGTTCGCGTTCAGTTCGGAAAACTGGCGCCGGCCGAACGACGAAGTGTCGTTCCTGATGCGGCTGTTCATCACCGCGCTCGAGCGCGAAGTGGGCAAGCTGCATGCGAACGGGATCCGCCTGCGTGTCGTCGGCGATCTCGACCGTTTCGAGCCGCGCATCCGCGAGCTGATTCGCCGCGCCGAAACCAAGACGGCGCGCAATACCCGTCTGACGCTCACCATCGCGGCCAACTACGGCGGGCGATGGGACATCCTGCAGGCGACGAAGAAGCTCGTCGAGCAGGCCGTGCGCGAAGGCCGCGAGGTCGAGGTGACCGAGGACGCATTCGCGCCGCACCTGGCGATGGCCTACGCGCCGGAGCCCGATCTCTTCATCCGCACCGGCGGCGAGCAACGCGTCAGCAACTTCCTGCTGTGGCAGCTCGCGTACGCCGAATTCTATTTCACCGACAAGTACTGGCCGGATTTCGACGGCGCGGCACTGGCCGACGCGATGGCGTCGTATACCGAGCGCGAGCGCCGTTTCGGGCGCACGAGTGCGCAGCTCGAACCGCAATCGCAGAACGCCGACTCCCTTTCATGCTGAAAACCCGTGTGATCACGGCGATCGTGATGCTGGCAGTGCTGCTGCCGGTGACGCTGTTCGCGCCGCTCGCCGGGTTCGGCGCACTGATCGGCGTCGTGCTGGTGTTCGCCGCGTGGGAATGGGCGCGCCTGCTGAAGCTCGGCGGCGCCGGTCCGGTCGTCTATGCGCTCGTCGCGGCGCTCGCGCTCGCAGCCACCGCGCCGCTCGGCGTCGATGCGGCTGCGTCCCGTCCCCTTTTCATGGCGGCCGGCGTGTTCTGGCTGCTGGTCGGCCCGTTCGCGCTGCGGCGCAAGCCCGCACTCGCGGGCGGCGTCTGGCGGCCGTTCCTGCTGGCCGCCGGCCTGGTCGTGTTTGCCGCCTGCTGGCACGCGCTCGTGGCAGCCCGCGCGCTGGGCGTGCCGTTCGTGCTGTCGCTGCTTCTCGTCGTCTGGCTGGCCGATATCGGCGCATACTTCGCGGGCAAGGCCTTCGGAAAGCGTAAACTGGCCATCACGATCAGCCCCGGCAAGAGCTGGGAAGGCGCGATCGGCGGCTGGTTCGCGGTGATGGTCGTCGCCGGTGTCGCGATGGCCGTGCACGCATTCGAACCGACCCTGTTTTCTGCATTTGCCGCGCGCTACGGGATGCCCGGTGCGTGGGCCGCGCTGACGCTGCTGGTTGCCTACAGCGTGATCGGCGACCTGTTCGAGTCGCTGCTGAAGCGGCAGGCGGGCGTGAAGGATTCGAGCGGACTGCTGCCGGGCCACGGCGGCGTGCTCGATCGTGTCGACGCGCTGCTGCCGGTGCTGCCGCTCGCGATGCTGCTGCTTGGTTAAACCATTATTCCTGTTATGCAAAAACGTCTGACATTGCTCGGTTCCACGGGCTCGATCGGAGACAGCACGCTCGACGTGGTCGCGCGCCATCCCGAGCGCTTCTCGGTCTACGCGCTGACCGCGCACCGCAACGGCGACAAGCTCGTCGAGCAGTGTCTGCGCTTCGCGCCCGAAGTGGCGGTGGTCGGCGATGCCGCAACCGCCGCGCACGTCGACGCGAAACTGCGCGCGGCGGGCAGCAAGACGGTCGTGCTGCACGGGCCGCAGGCGCTCGTCGACGTGTCGAAGAGCGACGGCTGCGACACGGTGGTCGCGGCGATCGTCGGCGCGGCCGGCCTCGCGCCGAGCCTGGCGGCCGCCCGCGCCGGCAAGCGGATCCTGCTCGCGAACAAGGAAGCGCTCGTGATGTCGGGCGCGATCTTCATGGACGCCGTGCGCGACCATGGCGCGATCCTGCTGCCGGTCGACAGCGAGCACAACGCGATCTTCCAGTGCATGCCGCGCGACGCGGCCGAGCACGGCGGGATCTCGAAGATCATCCTGACCGCGTCGGGCGGGCCGTTCCGCACGCGTGAACCGGCCACGCTCGTCGACGTGACGCCGGACGAGGCATGCAAGCACCCGAACTGGGTGATGGGCCGCAAGATCTCGGTCGATTCCGCGACGATGATGAACAAGGGCCTCGAGGTGATCGAGGCGCACTGGATCTTCGGGCTGCCGGGCGACCGGATCGATGTGCTGATCCATCCGCAGAGCGTGATCCATTCGCTCGTGTCGTACCGCGACGGCTCGGTGCTCGCGCAGCTCGGCAACCCCGACATGCGCACGCCGATCGCCCACGCGCTCGCATTCCCCGAGCGCGTCGATGCGGGCGTTGACCAGCTCGACCTCGCGCAGATCGCCCAGCTGTCGTTCGAGAAGCCCGATTACGCGCGCTTCCCGTGCCTCGCGCTCGCGCTGAAGGCACTCGAGGAAGGCGGTATCGCGAGCGCCGCATTGAACGCGGCGAACGAAGTGGCGGTCGAAGCATTTCTCGAGCGCCGGATCGGCTTCATGGCGATCGCGGCGACGGTCGACGCCGTGCTCAACACGCTGCCGAACCGCGCGCCCGACGGGCTCGACGACGTCCTCGCGGCGGATGCCGAGGCTCGCCGCCTCGCCGCCGCGATCATTGCGAAAGCGCCTGCGCCACGCGTGGAGCGTACTGTCTGAATGGGGTGCTCATGAACGTGCTGGTCGAACTGGTCGCGTTTGCGGTGGCGATCGGGGTACTGGTCGTCGTGCATGAGTACGGACATTATCGCGTCGCGCGCTGGTGCGGCGTGAAGGTGCTGCGTTTCTCGATCGGCTTCGGCCAGCCCATCGCGCGCTGGGTCAGCCGCAGGACGGGCACCGAGTGGACGCTGTCCGTGCTGCCGCTCGGCGGCTACGTGAAGATGCTCGACGAGCGCGATCCGGGCCCGGGCGGCATCCCGGCCGAAGAGCTCGGCCAGGCATTCAACCGCCAGTCGGTCTACAAGCGCATCGCGATCGTCGCGGCCGGGCCGATTGCAAACTTCCTGCTGGCAATCGCACTGTTTTCCCTCGTATTCGCCACCGGCGTGACCGAGCCGACCGCGATCGTCGCGCCGCCGGCCGCCGGCACCGCAGCGGCTCGCGCGGGCTTCGACGGCAGCGAGACGGTCGTGTCGATCCGCAACGCGCAGGGCGGCGAGTCCGAGCCGGTGCGATCGTGGTCGGACCTGCGCTGGAAGCTGCTGTCGGCCGCGTTCGACCATCGCGAGGTCGTGCTCGGCGCGCGCGACGGCAATGCGACGTTCGACTTCCGCGTCGACCTCCGCAACGTGCCCGACAGCCAGCTCGACGACGACTTCATGGCCCATCTGGGCTTCGAGGCCGGCGGCGGCACGTTGTCGGTCGCGTCGGTGCAGCCGGGCAGCGCGGCGGAGCAGGCCGGCCTGAAGGTCGGCGACAAGCTGGTCGCGCTCGACGGCAAGCCGATCGGCGGCGCGGCGCGTTTCATCGATACGGTGAAGCACCATGCGGGCCAGCCGCTCGAGCTGCGGATCGAGCGCAATGGCGCCGCACAGACGGTGTCGATCGTGCCGCAGATGCAGCGTGACGACGAATCGGGGCAGCAGATCGGCCGCATCGGCGCGGCGCTGTCGATGCACGCGCCGTCGGTGGACGTGCGCTACGGGCCGATCGAGAGCCTGCGGCTCGGCGCGCACCGCACGTGGGACATTTCCGTGTATTCGCTGAAGATGTTCGGGCGGATGATCACGGGCAACGCGTCGCTGAAGAACCTGTCCGGCCCGGTGACGATCGCCGACTACGCAGGCAAGAGCGCGCGGCTCGGTCCGTCGGCGTTCCTGTCGTTCCTCGCCCTTGTCAGCATTAGCCTTGGCGTCCTGAACTTGTTGCCGATTCCCGTTTTGGACGGGGGGCATCTGTTATATTATGCGGTTGAAGCCGCGACCGGGAAAGCCGTCTCGGAGCGCTGGCAGCTGATTCTGCAAAGAGCCGGGTTGATCTGCATCGTCGCGTTGTCGGCGATCGCGCTGTTCAACGATCTGGCTCGGTTAATCCATTTCTGAAGCGTCAGGCGGCGGCCGCTGGCCAGCCGCCCGATTTGATGCAGCTAAATATTGGGGATGCATGTTGTTCAAACCTCATCGCTTTGTACCTAAGACAGTTGCAGCGGCCGCGCTCGCCGCGCACGGCCTCGCGGCGCATGCAGCGGCACCGTTCGTGGTGCAAGACATCAAGATCGAGGGGCTGCAGCGCGTCGAAGCGGGTTCGGTGTTCGCCTATCTGCCGATCAAGCAGGGCGATACCTTCACGGACGACAAGGCATCCGAAGCAATCCGCGCGTTGTACGCGACGGGCTTTTTCAACGACGTGCGCGTCGCCACGCAGGGCAACGTCGTGATCGTGCAGGTGCAGGAGCGTCCGGCCATCGCGTCGATCGACTTCACCGGCACGAAGGAATTCGACAAGGACAACCTGACGAAGGCGCTGCGCGCGGTCGGCCTCGCCGATGGCCGCTACTACGACAAGGCGCTCGTCGACAAGGCGGAGCAGGAGCTCAAGCGCCAGTACCTGACGCGCGGCTTCTATGCGGCCGAGGTCAAGACGACGATCACGCCGGTCGACGCGAACCGCGTGTCGATCCTGTTCGCGGTGGCCGAAGGCCCGAGCGCGAAGATCCGCCAGATCAACTTCATCGGCAACAAGGCGTTCAGCACCAGCACGCTGCGCGACGAGATGCAGCTGTCGACGCCGAACTGGTTCTCCTGGTACACGAAGAACGACCTGTACTCGAAGGAAAAGCTCACGGGCGACCTCGAGGCCGTGCGCTCGTACTACCTGAACCGCGGCTACCTCGAGTTCAACATCGAGTCGACCCAGGTGTCGATCTCGCCGGACAAGAAGGACATGTACCTGACGGTCACGCTGCACGAAGGCGAGCCGTACACGGTGTCGGGCATCAAGCTGTCGGGCAACCTGCTCGATCGCGAGGCCGAGCTCAACAAGCTGATCAAGATCAAGCCGGGCGACCGCTTCTCGGCCGAAAAGCTGCAGCAGACCACCAAGTCGATCGTCGACAAGCTCGGTGAATACGGCTACGCATTCGCGACCGTCAACGCGCAGCCGGACATCGACCAGGCGAACCACAAGGTGAACCTGAACCTCGTCGTCGATCCGAGCCGCCGCGTGTACGTGCGCCGCATCAACGTGGTCGGCAACACGCGCACGCGCGACGAAGTGGTGCGCCGCGAGATGCGCCAGCTCGAAAGCTCGTGGTTCGACTCGAACCGCCTCGCGCTGTCGAAGGACCGCGTGAACCGCCTCGGCTACTTCACCAACGTCGACGTGACGACGGTGCCGGTCGAAGGCACGAACGACCAGGTCGACGTGAACGTGAAGGTCGACGAAAAACCGACCGGCGCGATCACGCTGGGTGCCGGCTTCTCGTCGACGGACAAGGTCGTGCTGTCGGCCGGCGTGTCGCAGGACAACGTGTTCGGTTCGGGCACGAGCCTGTCGGTGAACGTCAACACCGCGAAGAGCTACCGCACGCTGACCGTCACGCAGGTCGACCCGTACTTCACGGTCGATGGCATCAAGCGGATCACCGACGTCTTCTACCGCACGTACCAGCCGCTCTACTATTCGACGAGCTCGAGCTTCCGGATCATCAGCGCGGGCGGCAACCTGAAGTTCGGCATTCCGTTCTCGGAAGTCGACACCGTCTACTTCGGCGCGGGCTTCGAGCAGAACCGCCTGGACGTCGATTCGAACACGCCGCAGAGCTACCAGGATTACGTGAACCAGTTCGGCCGCGTGTCGAACACGGTGCCGCTGACGGTCGCATGGTCGCGCGACGCGCGTGACAGCGCGCTGATTCCGAGCCGCGGCTACTTCACGCAGGCGAACATGGAGTACGGCGTGCCGGTCGGCAAGATCCAGTACTACAAGGCCGACCTGCAGGCGCAGTACTACTATTCGTTCTCGCGCGGCTTCATCCTGGGCCTGAACCTGCAAGGCGGCTACGGTAACGGTATCGGTAACCCGTACCCGATCTTCAAGAACTACTACGCGGGCGGTATCGGCTCCGTGCGTGGCTACGAGCCGAGCTCGCTGGGCCCGCGCGACACGAAGACGAACGATCCGATCGGCGGTTCGAAGATGCTGGTCGGCAACATCGAGCTGACGTTCCCGCTGCCGGGCACGGGTTACGACCGCACGCTGCGCGTGTTCACGTTCCTCGACGGCGGTAACGTGTGGGGCAATGCGCCGGGCGGCACGAGTACGGGCGCCAACGGCCTGCGTTACGGCTACGGTGTGGGTCTCGCGTGGATCTCGCCGATCGGCCCGCTGAAGCTGAGCCTGGGCTTCCCGCTGCAGAAGCACGAAGGCGACCAGTACCAGAAATTCCAGTTCCAGATCGGGACGGCGTTCTGACCGAACGCATGACAACAGCAACGAGAGGGTAATTTTGCTAACCGGTAAGTTTTCGAAACGAGTGATGTGCGCGCTGACCGTTGCGCTGGCCCTGGGCGCGGCAACGGTGCACGCACAGGACGTCGCCCGCATCGCGGCGGTCAATTCGGATCGGATCCTGCGCGAGTCGGCGCCCGCCAAGGCGGCGCAGACGAAGCTCGAAGCCGAGTTCGCGAAGCGTGACAAGGATCTGCAGGACCTGGCGGCGCGTCTGAAGTCGATGTCCGATTCGCTGGACAAGAACGGCGCGTCGCTGTCGGCGGCCGATCGCGCGCAGAAGCAGCGCGATCTGGCGCAGCTCGACACCGACTTCCAGCGCAAGCAGCGCGAGTTCCGCGAAGACCTGAACCAGCGTCGCAACGAAGAGCTGGCGGCCGTGCTGGAAAAGGCGAACAAGGTCATCAAGCAGATCGCCGAGCAGCAGAATTACGACCTGATCGTGCAGGAAGCCGTGTACGTCAGCCCGCGCATCGACATCACCGACAAGGTGCTCAAGGCGCTCGCGTCCGGCTCGACGAACTGAACGGAGCAGACGACGAATGGCATTGACGCTTGAGGAACTCGTAAAACGGTTCGGCGGCGAGATCGCCGGCGACGCACAGTGCAAGGTGGGCGGGCTCGCACCGCTCGACCAGGCGGGCCCTCAGCAGCTCGCGTTCCTCGCGAACCCGAAGTACCTGTCGCAGGTCGAGTCGACCCGCGCCGGTGCGGTCCTGATCGCACCGAAGGATCTGGAAAAGCTGGGTGCGGCCGCTCAAGGCCGGACGGCCGGCCCCCGCAACTTCATCGTGACGCCGAATCCGTACGCGTACTTCGCGCGCGTCGCGCAGATGTTCATCGATCTCGCCACGCCGCCGCGCGCGGCCGGCGTGCATCCGAGCGCGACGATCGATCCGGCCGCGAAGGTCGCCGCGACCGCGGTGATCGGCCCGCACGTGACGATCGAGGCCGGCGCGGTGATCGAAGACGGCGTGCAGCTCGACGCGAACGTGTTCGTCGGCCGCGGCACGACGATCGGCGCCGGCTCGCATTTTTATCCGAACGCATCGGTGTACCACGGCTGCAAGGTCGGCCCGCGCGCGATCGTCCATGCGGGCGCCGTGATCGGTTCCGACGGCTTCGGCTTCGCACCGGATTTCGTCGGTGACGGCGACGCGCGCACCGGCAGCTGGGTCAAGATCCCGCAGGTCGGCGGCGTGACGATCGGCCCGGACGTCGAAATCGGCGCGAACACGACGATCGATCGCGGTGCGATGGCGGATACCGTCATCGAGGAATGCGTGAAGATCGACAACCAGGTCCAGATCGGCCACAACTGCCGGATCGGCGCGTACACGGTGATCGCCGGCAGCGCCGGCATCGCGGGCAGCACGACGATCGGCCGCCACTGCATGATCGGTGGCGCGGCCGGGATCGCCGGCCACGTGACGCTCGGCGACTATGTGATCATCACCGCGAAGTCGGGCGTATCGAAGTCGCTGCCGAAGGCCGGCATCTATACCAGCGCGTTTCCGGCCGTCGACCACGGCGAATGGAACAAGAGCGCCGCGCTCGTGCGCAACCTCGACAAGCTGCGCGAGCGCATCAAGGCGCTCGAAGCCGCGCTCGCCGCCCAGGGCGGCACCGACGCCTGAGCGCATCATGCGAGACCACGAACCGGGCACGGCCAGCGCAACCGGCCCGGTTTGCCAGACGGGGCCGCGCGGCGGCCCGCTTCAGCCTTTGCATCACCACCGCGCAGCCTCTGCGTGAGACGAACCATCATGAGCACTGAAAAAATCAATCTCGACATCCACAAGATCCTCACGCTGCTGCCGCATCGCTACCCGATTCTGCTCGTCGATCGCGTGCTCGAACTCGAGCCGCACAAAGGGATCAAAGCGCTGAAGAACGTGTCGATCAACGAGCCGTTCTTCCAGGGGCATTTCCCGAAGCGGCCGGTGATGCCGGGTGTGCTGATCCTCGAGGCGCTCGCCCAGGCCGCGGCGCTGCTGACGTTCGCGGAAGAGCAGCCGAAGGACCCGGAGAACACGCTGTATTACTTCGTCGGGATCGACGGCGCGCGCTTCAAGCGCGTGGTCGAACCGGGCGACCAGCTGATCCTGAACGTGACGTTCGAGCGCTACATCCGCGGCATCTGGAAGTTCAAGGCGGTGGCGGAAGTGGACGGCAAGGTGGCGGCGGAAGCCGAACTGATGTGCACGGTCAAGACGGCCGACGCGGCGCCCTGAGCGACGCGGCACGCATGGGTAACATCACGCGAACAACGCGACACATCATATCGAGAGGCAACGGCGCATGACCAGGATTCATCCTACCGCGATCGTCGAACCGGGCGCGCAGATCGACGAATCGGTCGAGATCGGCCCGTACGCGATCGTCGGCCCGCACGTCACGATCGGCGCGCGCACGACGATCGGCTCGCACAGCGTGATCGAAGGCCATACGACGCTCGGCGAGGACAACCGCATCGGCCATTACGCGTCGGTCGGCGGTCGTCCGCAGGACATGAAGTACAAGGACGAGCCGACGAAGCTCGTGATCGGCAACCGCAACACGATCCGCGAATTCACGACGATCCACACGGGCACCGTGCAGGACGTCGGCGTGACGACGCTCGGCGACGACAACTGGATCATGGCCTACGTGCACATCGGCCATGACTGCCGCGTCGGCAACAACGTGATCCTGTCGAGCAACGCGCAGATGGCCGGTCACGTCGAGATCGGCGACTTCGCGATCATCGGCGGGATGTCGGGCGTGCACCAGTTCGTGCGCATCGGCGCGCACTCGATGCTGGGCGGCGCGTCGGCGCTCGTGCAGGACATCCCCCCGTTCGTGATCGCAGCCGGCAACAAGGCCGAGCCGCACGGGATCAACGTCGAAGGGCTGCGCCGGCGCGGCTTCTCGGCCGATGCGATCTCGGCGCTGCGCAGCGCGTACCGCGTGCTGTACAAGAACGGCCTGTCGCTGGAAGAAGCGAAGGTGCAACTGCGCGAACTCGCGGAAGCGGGCGGCGACGGCGATGCACCGGTGACGGCGCTCGTCGAGTTCATCGACGCGTCGCAACGCGGCATCATCCGCTAAGCGATGCCGCTCCCGACCAATCAGCTGCGACTCGCGATGGTGGCCGGCGAGCCGTCGGGCGACCTGCTCGCGGCGTCGCTGCTCGGCGGGCTGCGCGAGCGGCTGCCCGAATCGGCCCAGTATTACGGGATCGGCGGGCAGCGCATGATCGCGCAGGGCTTCGACTCGCACTGGCAGATGGACAAGCTGACCGTGCGCGGCTATGTCGAGGCGCTGGGCCAGATTCCAGAGATCCTGCGGATTCGCGGCGAACTGAAGCGCCAGCTGCTCGCCGAGCGGCCGGCCGCGTTCATCGGCGTCGACGCACCCGATTTCAACTTCAACGTCGAGCAGGCCGCGCGCGACGCGGGCATTCCGTCGATCCACTTCGTGTGCCCGTCGATCTGGGCGTGGCGCGGCGGCCGCATCAAGAAGATCGCGAAGTCCGTCGATCACATGCTGTGCCTGTTCCCGTTCGAGCCGGCGATCCTCGACAAGGCGGGCGTCGCATCGACCTACGTCGGTCATCCGCTCGCCGACGACATCCCGCTCGAACCCGACACGCATGGCGCCCGCATCGCACTGGGTCTGCCGGCCGACGGCCCCGTGATCGCGGTGCTGCCGGGCAGCCGGCGCTCGGAGATCGCGCTGATCGGCCCCACGTTCTTCGCGGCGATGGCGTTGATGCAGCAGCGCGAACCCGGCGTGCGGTTCGTGATGCCGGCCGCGACGCCCGCACTGCGCGAACTGCTGCAGCCGCTCGTCGACGCGCACCCGCAACTCGCGTTGACGATCACCGACGGCCGCTCGCAGGTCGCGATGACGGCCGCCGACGCGATCCTCGTGAAGAGCGGCACCGTCACGCTGGAAGCCGCGCTGCTGAAGAAGCCGATGGTGATCTCGTACAAGGTGCCCTGGCTGACCGGGCAGATCATGCGCCGGCAGGGCTACCTGCCGTATGTCGGCTTGCCGAACATCCTGGCGGGTCGCTTCGTCGTGCCCGAGCTGCTGCAGCATTTCGCGACGCCCGAGGCGCTCGCCGATGCGACGCTCACGCAACTGAGCGACGACGCGAACCGCCGCACGCTGACCGAAGTGTTTACCGAAATGCATCTGTCGCTGCGGCAGAACACGGCCGCGAAGGCGGCCGAGGCCGTCGTGCGCGTGCTCGAACAACGCAAGGGGCGCGCATGACCGCAATCCGTGCGCCACGCCGCCGTGCGTCGAGCGACGTGCAGGGCGGTTTCGACTTCAGCCGTCCGGACGAGATCGTCTGCGGCGTCGACGAAGCCGGCCGCGGCCCGCTCGCGGGGCCGGTAGTCGCCGCCGCGGTGATCCTCGATCCGGCACAGCCGATCGACGGGCTCGACGATTCGAAAGTGCTGTCCGCGAAGAAGCGCGACGCGCTGTACGACCTGATCGTCACGCGTTCGCACGCGTATTGCGTCGCGTCGGCGAGTGTCGACGAGATCGATACGCTGAATATCCTGCATGCGACGATGCTCGCGATGAAGCGGGCCGTCGAAGGCCTGTCGGTACTGCCGACGCTCGCGCAGATCGACGGCAACCGCTGCCCGACGCTGAGCGTGCGTGCCGAGGCGATCGTCAGTGGCGACGCGCTCGTGCCGAGCATCTCGGCCGCGTCGATCCTAGCGAAGGTCACGCGCGACCGGATGCTGGTCGACCTGCATGAACGCTTCCCGGTGTACGGTTTCAACGTGCATGCGGGCTACGGCACCGCGAAACACCTTGCCGCACTTCGCGAGCACGGCCCGTGCGAAGCGCATCGGCGCTCGTTCGCGCCGGTTCGCGCGGCGCTTGACCTGATTCGATGAAAAGCATCACTTCCCGCGACAATCCGCTGTACAAGCGCCTGAAGGCGCTCGCGGGTTCGACGCCCCATCAGCGCCGCAGCGGCCAGGCGCTGCTCGAAGGCTTCCATCTGGCAAGCGCGTACCTCGATACGGGCGCGACGCCCGAGCTGTGCGTCACGACCGAAGGCGCGCTCGGCCACGCCGAGGCGCAGGCGATCGTCGCACGCATCGACGCGCAGCGGATCGTCACGCTGCCGGACGCGCTGTTCGGGCAGTTGTCGAACGTCGTCAACGGCGTCGGCTTCCTGCTGCTGGTCGACCGGCCGGCGCACCCGCTGCCCGAACGCGTGACGCACACGTCGGTCGTGCTCGACGGCGTGCAGGATGCCGGCAACGTCGGCTCGATCCTGCGCAGCGCGGCGGCGGCCGGCGTGCGTCACGTGTTCTGCGCGCCGGGGACGGCCTATGCGTGGTCGTCGAAGGTGCTGCGCTCGGGCATGGGCGCGCATTTCCTGCTGTCGATCCATGAGGACGTCGAAGCTGAGGCGCTGGCCGAACGCCTCGACGTCCCGGTCGCGCTGACCGACTCGCACGGCGCGCAGGCGGTCTACGACTGCGACCTGTCGGGACCTGTCGCCTGGGTGTTCGGCAACGAAGGTGCCGGCGTGTCGGCATTCTGGCGCGACGCGGCCACGCATCGCGTGACG
>NZ_BCPP01000039.1:0-16270 GCF_016586125.1 Burkholderia sp. E168m23 | reverse complement strand
CCGTGCAGGTCATTCCGCACATCACGAACGAAATCCAGGCGTTCATCGAGCGCGGGGCCGCATCGGCCACCTGCGGCGAGCCGGACGTCGCGATCGTCGAGATCGGCGGCACGGTCGGCGACATCGAGTCGCTGCCGTTCCTCGAAGCCGCGCGCCAGATGAGCCTGCGCCTCGGCCGCAACAGCGCGTGCTTCGTGCACCTGACGCTCGTGCCGTACGTCGCGACGGCCGGCGAGCTGAAGACGAAGCCGACCCAGCACAGCGTGCAGAAGCTGCGCGAGATCGGCATCCTGCCGCACGTGCTGCTGTGCCGTGCGGATCGCCGCATCCCCGACGACGAATCGAAGAAGATCTCGATGTTCTCGAACGTGCCGGAAGACGCCGTGATCTCGGTGTGGGACGCCGACAGCATCTACAAGATTCCGCAGATGCTGCACGACCAGGGCCTCGACCGGATCATCTGCGAAGAGCTGAAGCTGTCGCCGAAGGACGCCGACCTGAGCATGTGGTCGGCGCTCGTCGAGAAGCTCGAGAACCCGAAGCAGGAAGTGACGATCGGCATGGTCGGCAAGTACGTCGATCTGACCGAGTCGTACAAGTCGCTGATCGAGGCGCTGCGCCATGCGTCGATCCACACGTCGACCAAGGTCAACATCGAGTACATCGACTCGGAAGAGCTCGAGACGAACGGCGTCGACAGCCTGAAGCATCTCGACGCCGTGCTGGTGCCGGGCGGTTTCGGCCGTCGCGGCACGGAAGGCAAGATCGCCGCGGTTCGCTACGCGCGCGAGTCGAAGGTGCCGTACCTCGGCATCTGCCTCGGCATGCAGCTCGCGGTGATCGAATTCGCGCGCGACGTCGTCGGCCTGAAGCAGGCGAACAGCACGGAATTCGATCCGGACACGCCGGAGCGTGTGGTCGCGCTGATCACCGAATGGTACGACCGCGAAGGCAAGGTCGAGACGCGCACCGAGGAATCCGACCTCGGCGGCACGATGCGCCTGGGTTCGCAACGCTGCCCGATCAAGCCGGGCACGATGGCGGAAGAAATCTACGGCAAGGACGTGAACGAGCGCCATCGCCACCGTTATGAAGTCAATAACCGCTTCGTGCCCCAGCTCGAAGCCGGCGGCCTTATCATCAGCGCCCGTACCCCGAGCGAGGATCTGCCGGAAATGATGGAGCTGCCGCGTTCGATGCACCCGTGGTTCGTCGGCGTCCAGTTCCACCCGGAATTCACGTCCACGCCGCGTGACGGTCATCCTCTGTTCAAGTCGTTCGTCGAAGCGGCGCTTGCCAACAAGCAAGCGCGCGGAGTGCAAGCATGAAGCTGTGCGATTTCGAGGTCGGTCTCGACCAGCCTTTCTTCCTGATCGCGGGTACCTGCGTCGTCGAATCGGAGCAAATGACGATCGACACGGCCGGCCGCCTGAAGGAGATCTGCGAGAAGCTGAACGTTCCGTTCATCTACAAGTCGTCCTACGACAAGGCGAACCGCAGCTCGGGCAAGTCGTTTCGCGGCCTCGGAATGGACGAGGGGCTGCGGATTCTCGGCGAGGTGAAGCGCCAGCTCGGCCTGCCGGTGCTGACCGACGTGCATTCGATCGACGAGATCGAGCAGGTCGCGTCGGTCGTCGACGTGCTGCAGACGCCGGCGTTCCTGTGCCGCCAGACCGACTTCATCCATGCGTGCGCGCGCTCGGGTAAGCCCGTCAACATCAAGAAGGGCCAGTTCCTCGCGCCGCACGACATGAAGAACGTGATCGACAAGGCGCGCGACGCGGCGCGTGAGGCGGGGCTGTCGGAAGACCGCTTCATGGCGTGCGAGCGCGGCGTCTCGTTCGGCTACAACAACCTCGTGTCGGACATGCGTTCGCTCGCGATCATGCGCGAGACGAACGCGCCGGTCGTGTTCGATGCGACCCACTCGGTGCAGTTGCCGGGCGGGCAGGGCACGAGCTCGGGCGGCCAGCGCGAATTCGTGCCGGTGCTCGCCCGTGCGGCGGTCGCGACGGGCGTCGCGGGCCTCTTCATGGAAACGCATCCGAATCCGGCCGAGGCGAAGTCGGATGGCCCGAACGCAGTGCCGCTGAACCGGATGGGCGCGTTGCTGGAGACCCTCGTCACGCTCGACCAGGCGGTGAAGCGCAATCCGTTCCTGGAAAACGATTTCAATTAAAGATCGAATGAACCTTGCGACGGCTTCGCGCGTCTGTAGCGAAAGCGGTTCCGGCACGCACGCCGTCGCAGTTTGAAGAATCCATCGTCATTCTCAGAGGAAACCCATGAGTGCAATCGTAGATATCATCGGCCGCGAGATTCTGGATTCGCGCGGCAACCCCACCGTCGAATGCGACGTGCTGCTCGAATCGGGCACGATGGGCCGCGCGGCGGTGCCGTCGGGCGCGTCCACCGGCTCGCGTGAAGCGATCGAACTGCGCGACGGCGAAGCCGGCCGCTACAACGGCAAGGGTGTGCTGAAGGCAGTCGAGCACATCAACACCGAAATCTCCGAAGCCATCATGGGCCTCGACGCATCGGAACAGGCGTTCCTCGACAAGACGCTGCTCGAGCTGGACGGCACCGACAACAAGTCGCGCCTGGGCGCGAACGCGATGCTGGCCGTGTCGATGGCCGTCGCGAAGGCCGCCGCCGAAGAGGCCGGCCTGCCGCTGTACCGCTACTTCGGCGGTTCGGGTGCGATGCAACTGCCGGTGCCGATGATGAACATCGTCAACGGCGGCGCGCACGCGAACAACAGCCTGGACATCCAGGAATTCATGATCGTTCCGGTCAGCCAGCCGACGTTCCGTGAAGCGCTGCGTTGCGGCGCGGAAGTGTTCCACGCGCTGAAGAAGATCCTGAGCGACCGCGGCATGAGCACGGCCGTCGGCGACGAAGGCGGTTTCGCACCGAACTTCGGCAGCAACGACGAGTGTCTGTCGACGATCCTGCAGGCGATCGAGAAGGCCGGCTACCGTGCGGGCGAAGACGTGCTGCTCGCGCTCGACTGCGCGGCATCCGAATTCTACCACGACGGCAAGTACCAGCTCGCCGGCGAAGGCCTGCAACTGTCGTCGGCCGAATTCACCGACTACCTCGCGACGCTCGCCGACAAGTTCCCGATCGTGTCGATCGAGGACGGCATGCACGAAAGCGACTGGGACGGCTGGAAGCTGCTGACTGACCGCCTCGGCAAGAAGGTGCAGCTGGTCGGCGACGACCTGTTCGTCACGAACACGCGCATCCTGAAGGAAGGCATCGAGAAGGGCATCGCGAACTCGATCCTCATCAAGATCAACCAGATCGGTACGCTGACCGAAACGTTCGCGGCAATCGAAATGGCGAAGCGCGCGGGCTACACGGCCGTGATCTCGCACCGCTCGGGCGAAACGGAAGATTCGACGATCGCGGACATCGCGGTTGGCCTGAACGCCGGTCAGATCAAGACGGGTTCGCTGTCGCGCAGCGACCGCATCTCGAAGTACAACCAGCTGCTGCGCATCGAGGAAGATCTCGGCGACATCGCGAGCTACCCGGGCAAATCGGCTTTCTATAACCTGCGCTAACGCGCTACTATCGGGTTCGTCATCTCGACGCCGCTCTGTGCCTGTGCGCGGAGCGGCGCTTCTTATATCTGCGTCTCTTACATGCGGCTTGTCACTGTCGTCCTGATTGCCTTGCTGGCGCTCATTCAGTACCCCCTATGGTGGGGACACGGCGGCTGGCTGCGGGTGCACGAATTGCGTCAGCAGCTCGACGACCAGCTTCAGAAGAACGCGGACGAGAAGCTGCGCAACGAGCGCACCGCGGGCGAAGTGCAGGATCTGCAGAGCGGCACCGCGGCGATCGAGGAGCGTGCGCGCTACGAGATGGGCATGGTGAAGGACGGCGAAGTATTCGTGCAGTTCGTGTCGCCGAATGCGCCGGCAGGGCCGGTGAACACCACGCCATCGAATACGTCGACGCGCGGCGCGGTTTCGGCGGCGCCGGTGCGGGTCGTGCCGAATCCGCAGTCGATCGCGAAGCCGTCGCGCCATCACGGCGGCGACAAGGGCAAGCCGGCGCATCACTGAGCGCGGTACGTCGAATCCATTGAAAAAGCGCGGGAAATGCCGCGCTTTTTTATTTCCTGCCAGTCGTCAATCGATCGGGCGACGCCCGCTCACCACCACCAGCCCGGGTAGCCGTAGCTGACGCCCGTGCCCCAACGATTGCCCCATCCGCCGTAGTACCCGCCATAGACCGTCACGGGCGGCGGCGAGTAATACGCCCACGCGCGCGCCGCCGCCTCGGCTGCCATCGCGCTGTTCTGTTCGCGCAGCACCTGCTGGTCGATCTCGTCGTAGCGCTTGCGTTCGGCGCTCGACAACACGGGTGGCTGGCCGCCCGACGCGCCCGGTTCGGGCAGGCGGCTCAGGATCGTGGAAGTCGGCGGCGGCATCGCGCAGCCGGCCAGCGCGAGCGTGCCGGCGGCCATGCCCGTCAGGACGACGCTGCGGATGGTGAGCAAGGGGTGAGGGCGATTCATGTGTTTCTCCTGCGGCGCGCCGACCGTGGGAAAGCGGCTTGCGCCGAAGGCCGGGCCTTGGGCGCCTGAGCCGCGCGTGCGGCGCTCGTGCGTCATTATGCGCCCGTGCCGAGCCGGTGGCGGGCACGGGCGCGCGGCTCAGTGACGCTGGTCGGTCGCGGGCGCGATGCCGGTTTCGACACCGGGTGCCGCAAACAGTTGCGCGACGTCGACCGGATCGAATTCGTAGCGCTGGTTGCAGAACTCGCAGTGGATCTCGACGTGGCCGCGCTCGACGATCACGCTGTCGACTTCTTCACGACCGAGCATGCGCAGCATCGCACCGACCTTCTCGCGCGAGCACGAACACTGGAAGCGCGTGCCGGCCGGTTCGAAGTGCTGCACGTTTTCCTGCCAGAACAGCCGGCGGAACACGACTTCCGGTTCGACTTCGAGCAGTTCCTTCGCGGACAGCGTGCCGCCGAGCGTGCACACGCGCTCCCACGTGTCGATATCGGTTTCGGCGTTGCGCGGCACGATGCCGCCGTCGCCCGGCAGCTTCTGCAGCAGCATGCCGACCGCGCGGTCGCGATCGGCTGCGAGCCACAGCCGCGTGTCGAGCTGCTCCGAGTGATGCATGTAGTGCTCGAGCACCTGCGACACCGATTCGAGCGGGCCGTCGATGCCGTTCAGCGGCACGATGCCTTGATACGGCTGCTGGCCCGGCAGCTTGTCGGCCGGATCGAGCGTGATCACGCAGCGGCCGTGGCCGCTCGCGTTGACGAGCGACGCGAAACTCGTGTCGTCGCTGATCGTCTGCGCGGCGTCGCCGGAGAACTTCGCGGTGGCCCGCATCGACAGATCGGACCCGCACTGGACGACCAGCATCTGGATCGGCCCGTCGCCGAAGATCTGCATGATCAGTGTGCCGTGAAATTTCAGGTTCGCGGACAGCAGCGCGCACGCGGCCATCATCTCGCCGAGCACCGTGCGCACCGGGGCAGGGTAGTCGCGGCGGGCGAGCACTTCCTGCCACGTGTTGCGCAGCGAAACGATCTCGCCGCGCACGGGCGCCGCATTGAACATGAATTTCTGTAACTGGTCGCTCACTCTTCTTCCTTGAAATCCGTGCGAATCACCCGATCCGCACGAGTTGCTCCTTGAAATGCGCGCGTCGCTCGACATACGTCTTCGCGTTCGCGCGCAGCCGCGCGACGTCTTCGGCCGACAGCTCGCGCACGACTTTCGCCGGTGCGCCGAGAATCAGCGAGTTGTCAGGGAACGTCTTGCCTTCCGTCACGACCGCGCCGGCACCGACCAGACAGTTGCGGCCGATGACCGCTCCATTCAAGACCACCGCCTGAATCCCGACCAGCGAACCTTCGCCGATCGTGCAGCCGTGCAGCATCGCCTGGTGCCCGATCGTCACGTTCTCGGCAATCGTCAGCGGAAAGCCGGGGTCGGTATGCAGGACCGCGCCTTCCTGGACGTTGCTGCCGGCGCCGACCGTGATCGTCTCGTTGTCGCCGCGAATCGTCGCGTCGAACCACACGCTCGCGTTTTCCTCGAGCACGACCTTGCCGATGATGGCCGCCGTATCGGCGACGAATACGCTTTCGTGGATCGTCGGGGCCGTCTCGCCCAGCTTGTAGATCGTCACGGAGTCTCCTTGTCTCTTCGATGATGGGCGCCGGTAGAATGGCGCGTCCGGTTTGCCCGGCGCCTGGCGCCGCGGAACAAACGCATATTGTAAACCGTCGCGCGCCGATGCTCCCGCGATGCGTACGCAAGGTGTCCCCGTTTATGAGCATGGAGTCTTCTTCTTTCGACCAGCCGCAGGCCTGTGTGCGCAGCGTGGCGCTCGATGCGCTGCGTATTGCCGAGCCGGCGGCCAAGGCGGCGCGGGTGCGCGCGCTGCACGATGCGCTGCGCGCCGGGCAGGCGGCGATCGCGCCGGCGCTCCAGTTGCGCGAACCGGCCGGTCTGCCGGGGCGCCCGGCGCGGCCCCCGCTGGTCGAGCCGCGCGAGCTGCAGCGGCGCAGCATGCGATCGCCCGAAGGGCGCGCCGTGCTGCTGCACGCGCTCGCCCATATCGAGTTCAACGCGATCAACCTGGCGCTCGACGCGGTCTGGCGCTTCGCGGACATGCCCGACGCGTTCTATGCGGACTGGCTGAAGGTCGCGGCCGAGGAGGCCTATCACTTCACGCTGCTGTCCGACCGGCTCGCCGACGGCTTCGGGCATGCGTACGGCGATTTTCCCGCGCATAACGGGCTATGGGAGATGTGCGAGCGGACCAAGGACGATGTGCTCGCGCGCATGGCGCTCGTGCCGCGCACGCTCGAGGCGCGCGGGCTGGACGCCTCGCCACCGATCCGCGCGCGGCTCGTGCAGGCGGGCGACGACGCGTCGGCTGCGATCCTCGACGTGATCCTGCGCGATGAAATCGGCCATGTCGCGATCGGCAACCGCTGGTTCCGCCATCTGTGCGACGCAGCCGGGCGCGACCCCGTGCCGACCTATCGGCAGCTCGCCGAGCAATACCACGCGCCGCGGCTGCGCGGCCCGTTCAATTTCGATGCGCGACGCGATGCCGGCTTCGAGCAGGCCGAACTCGACGAACTGGCTGCGCAGGACGCGGCGGACGGGCGCACCGCGCATTAGCCGGCTCGCGTGCGGCTGCGTCCGGTGGGCCGCCTGCTTGCGCGCCCGATCGACAGCCTCTTTCTGCCTGGCGCCGTACCACCTCGCCGCTAGAGCGGTACCTCGATTGCCGGCCGCCGGAACCGGGGTGTCGCCGCTATAATCGAACGACCATTCTTTTTTTTGGCGGCTGCGATGAGTGCCTCGAGTTCTGTTTCCGATTTCGTCACGGTGCGCGGCGTCCAGCTGCATGTGCGGCGCTGGGGCCGGCCCGATGCGCCGACGCTGTTCATGCTGCACGGCTGGATGGACGTCGCGGCGTCGTTCCAGTTCGTCGTCGATGCACTCGCGGGCGACTGGCAGGTGATCGCGCCCGATGCGCGCGGCTTCGGGCTGTCCGACTGGCCGGTCGCGCGGCAGGGCGGCGGCCACTACTGGTTCCACGAATACCTGGGCGACCTCGATGCGCTCGTCGACCGCTACGCGCCGACCGGCGAGGTCAATCTGGTCGGACACAGCATGGGCGCGAACGTCGTGTGCCTGTATGCCGGCGCCCGGCCGGAACGCGTGCGCCGCGTGGTCGATCTCGAAGGGTTCGGGCTCGCGCCGGCCCGCGCCGAACAGGCGCCGCGCCGGCTGCGCGGCTGGCTCGACGAGCTGCGCGAGCCGCCCGCGCTGCGGCCGTACGCGTCCCTCGACGACGTGGCGGCGCGCCTGATCAAGACCAATCCGCGGCTCGACCCGCGCCGCGCCGCGTTTCTGGCCGCGCACTGGTCGAAACGCGGCGACGACGGCCTCTACCATCTGCTCGCCGATCCGGCGCACAAGATGCCGGGCCCGCTGCTGTACCGGCTCGACGAAGTGATGGCGACCTGGAAGCAGGTGCGCGCAAAGGTGCTGCACGTCGAGGCCGTCAATTCTCCGACGCTCGCGCACCTGGCCGGCGACATCCCGCTGCCCGAATTCAAGGCGCGCTTCAACGCGTTCCCCGACTGGCGCGAGAAGCTCATCGAGGATGCCGGCCACATGGTGCATCACGACCAGCCCGAGCAGATCGCGGCGTTGATCGAGGCGTTCTGCGCGTAGGCGCGTGGCACGGGCGGCACGGCAGGCGGGCGGCGCAATTGCCGCGTTGCAGTAGAATGAGGCCTTACCTGCCATGCCGACAATGAACGCCGATCTCCACTGCCATTCCAATGTTTCCGACGGGTTGCTGTCGCCTGCCGACGTCGCGCGCCGCGCGCATGCGGGCGGGGTGACCCTGTGGGCGCTGACCGACCATGACGAGATCGGCGGCCAGGCGGCGGCGCGCAGCGAGGCGGAAGCGCTCGGCATGCGCTACCTGAGCGGCGTCGAGATTTCGGTCACGTGGGCATCGCGCACCGTGCACATCGTCGGTCTGAACATCGATCCCGCCCATCCGGCGCTGGTCGACGGCCTGTATCGCACGCGCCACGGCCGTGCGGCGCGCGCGGTGGCGATCGCGGAGCAACTCGCGACGCTCGGCATCCCCGGCGCGTACGAAGGTGCACTCAAATACGTATCGAATCCCGACCTGATCTCGCGCACGCACTTCGCGCGTTTTCTCGTCGAGAACGGCCACGCCGAATCGACGTCGGACGTATTCGATCGCCTGCTCGGCGACGGCAAGCCCGGCTTCGTCCCGCACCGCTGGGCGTCCCTGTCCGACGCGGTTGGCTGGATTCGCGCGGCAGGCGGCGAAGCGGTGGTCGCGCATCCGGGCCGCTATCGCTATACGCCGGTCGAATTCGACGCGTTCTTCGGCGAGTTCATCGATCTCGGCGGCCGCGCGATCGAGGTCATCACGGGCAGTCACACGCCCGACCAGTACCGCGAATACGCGGACGTTGCGCGCCGCTTCGGCTTCGAAGTGTCGCGCGGCTCGGATTTCCACGCACCGGGCGAGGGCCGCATCGAGCTCGGCAGCCTGCCGCCGTTGCCGCCCGACCTGACACCGGTCTGGGAGCGCTGGCTCTGACGCCGGGCGGCTTCGGGCCGCCCGTGTTGCCGCCGATGCGCACATCCGACTTCTCCCTCTTTACGTGTCCCCATGTCCCAGTTCTTCAGGATTCATCCGGATAATCCGCAGCCGCGCCTGATCAAGCAGGCGGTGGAGATCGTCAGCAAGGGCGGCGTGATCGCGATGCCGACCGATTCGAGCTATGCGCTCGCGTGCCATCTCGACGACAAGGATGCGGTCGAGCGCGTGCGGCGGATTCGCGGCCTCGACGAGAAGCAGCACCTGTCGCTGCTCGTGCGCGACCTGTCGGAGCTCGCCAACTTCGCGATGGTCGACAACCGCCAGTACCGGCAGATCAAGTCGGTGACGCCGGGCCCGTACGTGTTCATCCTGCAGGCGACGAAGGAAGTGCCGCGCCGGCTGTCGCACCCGTCGCGCAAGACGATCGGGCTGCGCGTGCCGGATCACGCGATCACGCTCGCGCTGCTGGAGTCGCTCGGCCAGCCGCTGCTCGGCACGACGCTGATCCTGCCGCCGGACGACGAACCGCTGAACGATCCCGAGGAAATCCGCACGCGGCTCGAGAAACAGGTCGACCTCGTGATCGACGGCGGCGCGTGCCCGCGCGAGCCGTCGACGGTGATCGACCTGACCGGCGATGCGCCCGAACTCATCCGTGCGGGGCGCGGCGCGCTCGAACCGTTCGGACTCTCGGCCGCATGACCCGCGGTGTCATTTTTGCGCGAGTGCGCTTGTTACAATAACGCGATATGGATGCTTCCCTGATACAGACCATCGCCGTCTACGCGCTGCCCGTGATCTTCGCGATCACGCTGCACGAGGCCGCGCATGGCTACGCCGCGCGCCTGCTCGGCGACAACACCGCCTACGCGATGGGGCGCGTGTCGTTCAATCCGATGCGCCACATCGACCCGCTCGGCACGATCGCGATTCCGCTCGCGATGTACTTCCTGACCGGCGGCGCATTCCTGTTCGGCTATGCGAAGCCGGTGCCGGTGTCGTTCGGCAACCTGCGCAATCCGCGCTGGGGCAGCCTGTGGGTCGCGCTCGCGGGCCCGGCCTGCAACTTCGTGCAGGCGCTCGTCTGGGGCCTGCTGACCCTGGTGCTGCCGGCCGTCGGCGTCGACGAGCCGTTCTTCACGCGGATGGCGTTCGCCGGCGTCAGCGCGAACCTCGTGCTCGGCGTGCTGAACCTGTTTCCGCTGCCGCCGCTCGACGGCGGCCGCATCCTAGCGGCGCTGCTGCCGACCCGACAATCGATCGCGCTGTCGCGCATCGAGCCGTACGGTTTCATCATCGTCCTCGTGCTCGTCACGACGGGCGTGCTGACGAACTTCTGGCTGCGTCCGCTCGTTAATGTCGGCTACGCCGTCCTGAGCGCCATCCTGTCTCCCTTCGCCTCGCTTTTCTAACGACAATCATGTTCCCAGAACGTATTTTCTCCGGCATGCGACCCACCGGGTCGCTGCACCTCGGTCATTACCACGGCGTGCTGAAAAACTGGGTGAAGCTGCAGTCCGAGTACCCGTGCTTCTTCTGTGTCGTCGACTGGCATGCGCTGACGACGCACTACGAGACGCCCGAGGTCATCGAGAAGAACGTGTGGGACGTGCTGATCGACTGGCTCGCGTCCGGCATCGATCCGGCGCAGGCGACGCTGTTCATCCAGAGCAAGGTGCCCGAGCACGCGGAACTCGCGCTGCTGCTCGGCATGAGCACGCCGCTCGGCTGGCTCGAGCGCGTGCCGACCTACAAGGAGCAGATGGAGAAGCTGAAGGACAAGGATCTGTCCACCTACGGCTTCCTCGGCTACCCGGTGCTGATGGCGGCCGACATCCTGCTGTATCGCGGCTCGCTGGTGCCGGTCGGCGAGGATCAGGTGCCGCACGTCGAGATGACGCGCGAGATCGCGCGCCGCTTCAACTACCTGTACGGCCGCGAGCCCGGTTTCGAGGAGAAGGCGCTCGAGGCCGCGAAGAAGCTCGGCGGCAAGCGCGCGAAGCTCTATCACGAGCTGCGCAACGCGTATCAGCAGGAAGGCGACGACGAGGCGCTCGAACAGGCGCGTGCGATGCTGCAGGAATCGCAAAGCCTGTCGATGAGCGACCGCGAGCGCCTGTTCGGCTATCTCGAAGGCGCGCGCAAGATCATCCTGGTCGAGCCGCAGGCGCTGCTGACCGAAGCGTCGCGGATGCCGGGCCTCGACGGGCAGAAGATGTCCAAGTCGTACGGCAACACGATCGGCCTGCGTGAAGACGCCGACACGATCACGAAGAAGGTCCGCACGATGCCGACCGATCCCGCACGCGTGCGCCGCACCGATCCGGGCGATCCCGACAAGTGCCCGGTGTGGCAGCTTCATCAGGTCTACACGGACGAAGCGACGCACGAATGGGTGCAGAAGGGCTGCCGCTCGGCGGGTATCGGGTGCCTCGACTGCAAGCAGCCGGTCGTCGAAGGCATCCTGCGCGAACAGCAGCCGATGCTCGAGCGCGCGCAGAAGTACATGGACGATCCGTCGCTGCTGCGCGCGATCGTCGCGGACGGTTGCGACAAGGCGCGCAAGTACGCGACGGAAACGATGCGCGACGTGCGCGACGCGATGGGCCTGTCGTACAACTGATCCGGCGCATGAGCGAATCCGTCATCGCCGCCGCGGGCGGCCACGTCGGCCAGGCCGAGCCGTCGCGCTGGGTCGCGCAATGGGCGCGGTTCGTGCCGGCCGGCGGGGCGGTGCTGGACGTCGCCGCGGGCGGCGGTCGCCACGCGGGCTGGTTCGCGTCGCGCGGGCATCCGGTCGTCGCGCTCGACCGTGACCCGGCCGCGCTGGCCGCGTTGCGCGCGATTCCCGGCGTCGACGCCCGCGCGGCCGATCTCGAAGGCGCGCCATGGCCGCTGCCGGCCGGCGAGCGGTTTGCGGCCGTGATCGTCACGAATTACCTGCATCGCCCGCTCTGGCCCCATCTGCTCGATGCCGTGGCGCCGGGCGGCGTGCTGATTTACGAAACTTTCGCGCAAGGAAACGAAACGGTCGGAAAACCGTCCAACCCCGCGTTCCTGCTCGCCCCGGGCGAGTTGCTGGACGCGGTGCACGGCCGCCTGCGGGTGGTCGCGTACGAGGACGGTTTCGTGGCCGCGCCGCGCGAGGCATTCGTCCAGCGTCTCTGCGCAGTGCGCGAGGGCGCGACCCCGAAGGCGGGGGCGGGAATTCCACGTTACGAACTGCCCGGCTAATCCGCTACAATCTCAACGTTTACCGGTACACAATCAATCGCGTTTCATGGCTAACGGCACCCAAGACGGCATTCAAATCCGCGGCAGCATCCCCGCGATCGTCACCCCGATGCTCGAAGACGGCAGTCTCGACCTGCCGGCGTTTCGCAAACTGGTCGACTGGCACATCGCGGAAGGCACCGATGCGCTCGTCGTCGTCGGTACGAGCGGCGAGTCGGCAACGCTCAGCGTCGAAGAGCACATCCTGATGATCCGCACGGCGGTCGAGCATGCGGCGAAACGCATCCCGATTATCGCGGGCGCGGGCGGCAATTCGACCGCCGAGGCGATCGAGCTGACGAAGCACGCGAAAGCCGTCGGCGCGGACGCGACGCTGCAGGTCGTGCCGTACTACAACAAGCCGACGCAGGAAGGCATGTACCGCCACTTCCGGACGATCGCCGAAGCGGTCGACCTGCCTGTGATCCTGTACAACGTGCCGGGCCGGACGGTCGCGGACATGACGCACGAGACGACGCTGCGCCTCGCGGAAGTCCCGGGCATCATCGGCGTGAAGGAAGCGACCGGCAACATCGATCGCGCCGCGCACCTGATCAAGGCCGCACCGAAGCATTTCGCGATCTACAGCGGCGACGATCCGACCGCGATCGCGCTGATGCTGCTCGGCGGCCACGGCAACATCTCGGTGACCGCGAACGTCGCGCCGCGCGCGATGAGCGAGCTGTGCCGCGCGGCGCTGGCCGGCGACGTGCAGACGGCCCGCGCGCTGCACATGAAGCTGCTGTCGCTGCACAAGAACCTGTTCATCGAAGCGAACCCGATCCCGGTGAAGTGGGCGCTGCAGACGATGGGCAAGATGCAGGGCGGCATCCGGCTGCCGCTCACGGCGCTCGACGAGCGCTGCCACGATGCCGTGCGTTCGGCCCTCGTCGAGGCCGGCGTCCTCTGATGCCGAGGCGGCCGCGTCCTGCGGCCGCCGGCTCGACCCCTGATCAACCCGCACCGGCCGGCTCCGTCCGGCGCCGCTCCTGACGAGCGTTCTAGCAAGACGAAGGATTTCATGAAACGTTTCGCCTTTTCCTCTCGCGCCATCCAGTTGTCGGTGGTGGCGCTGGCGCTGGGCGCGCTCGCTGGCTGCGATACGCTGAACGACTACCTGGCCCCTGACCGGGTCAATTACAAGAACACCGGCTCGGCGCCGCCGCTCGCGGTGCCGAGCGACCTGAAGCCGGTGCAGACGACGCAGCAGTTCGTCGCGCCGCCGACCAACGCCGGGCTCGGCACGCTGCCGCCGCGGGCCACGACGCAGGCCGGCAACGCGACCGACGGCATTCCGAGTGCGCAGGATCCGCTCGGCATGCACATCGAGCGCGACGGCGATCGCCGCTGGCTCGTCGTCGACGGCCGGACGCCCGAGCAGCTGTGGCCGATCCTGAAGGAATTCTGGCAGGAAAACGGCTTCTCGCTGAAGACCGATGCGCCGTCGACGGGCATCATGGCCACCGACTGGGCCGAGAACCGCGCGAACATTCCGGACGACTGGTTCCGCCGCACGATCGGCCGGGTCATCGATTTCGCCTATTCGTCGGGCACGCGCGACCGCTTCCGCACGCTCGTGAACCGTACGTCCGACGGCAACACCGACATCTCGATCACGCACAGCGCGATGGAAGAAATGATGGTCGGCCCGCAGGGCGGCACGTCGTCGCGCTGGGAGGAGCGTCCGCGCAATCCGGTGCTCGAAGCCGTGTTCCTGTCGAAGCTGATGCAGAAGTTCGGCCTGACCGACGCGCAGGCGAAGCAGTTGCTGACCGATGCGCGCCCCGCGACGGCGCCGGCGCAGGTCAGCGACACGAGCGGCGGCGCCGCGACGCTGCAACTGGCCGAGTCGTTCGACCGCGCATGGCTGCGCGTGGGCCTGGCGCTCGACCGGACCAACTTCACGGTCGACAATCGCGACCGCGAGAAGGGCATGTACACCGTGCGCTATGCGAATTCGATGGAAGAGCTCAAGCGTGACGGCCTGTTCGGCAAGCTGTTCTACGGCGGCCCGTCGGCAGCCAAGCCGGGCAAGGAATACCTGATCAACGTGCGCGCGCAGGGCAACGGCGGCACGCAGGTCGCGGTGGTCGGCGCGAACGGCCAGGTCGACAACTCGTCGGACGCGCAGCGGCTCATTTCGCTGCTGCACGCGCAGCTGAACTGAGCGCGTGCGATTCGCCAGCCTCGGAAGCGGCAGCGAAGGCAACGCGCTGGTCGTCGAGGCCTCCAGCGGCACGACGACCACCCGCGTGCTGCTCGACTGCGGCTTTTCTGCCAAGGAGGTCGAGCGCCGGCTCGGCCGACTGAATCTCTGCATCGCCGATCTCGATGCGATCCTCATCACCCACGAACACAGCGACCACGTCGGCAGCGCGCTGACGCTTGCGCGCCGCGCGTCGTTGCCGCTCTACATGAGCTGGGGCACCGCGCGCGCGGTCGGCGCGGACGAGGCCGATGTCGATCTCCACGTGCTGTGGGGCGACGAGACGGCCGCGATAGGCGATCTCGCCGTGATGCCCTATACGGTTCCCCACGACGCGCGGGAACCGCTCCAGTTCGTCTTCATGGACGGAAACCGCCGGCTCGGCGTGCTGACGGACGTCGGGATGGCCACGCCGCACATCACGGCCGTCCTGAGCGGCTGTGACGCGCTGGTGCTCGAATCCAATCACGATACTGCGATGCTGGCCGCCAGCCGCTATCCGCAGTCGCTGAAGGCGCGGATCGGCGGCAACCACGGCCACCTGAGCAATGCCGCCGCGGCCGACATCCTCGCGTCGCTGGAACGCAGCCGTCTCCAGCACCTGGTCGCGGCCCATCTGAGCCAGCAGAACAATCTGCCGGAACTGGCCCGCCAGGCGTTTGGCGGCGTACTTGGGACGGACGGCGAAGACGTGGTCGTGGCCTCGCAGGACGCGGGCTTCGACTGGCTGATGCTCGGATGAGCGGAGCGGGGCTGCTGCGGCGGCCCGAAGCGGCTGCCGGGCGCTCGATTCGAAAGCGGCAGACGTAAAAAAACCGGCCCTCGGGCCGGTTTTTTTCAGCTGATGCTGAAGGCTTACTGGCTTGCGCCCGAAGCCGGAGCAGCCGTCGCTGCCGAAGCAGCCGACGCCACTGCAGCAGCAGCGTCGCTCGCAGCAGCCGTTGCCGACGAAGCAGCAGCCGAAGCGTCGCTCGCAGCACCAGCAACTGCCGAAGCAGCCGACGAAGCAGCAGCAGCCGCGTCGCTTGCAGCCGACGAAGCAGCTTGATCAGCGCTCTTGTTGCAAGCAGCCAGTGCAACAGCAGCCAACAGGGAAGCTACGAGGAGGGATTTCTTCATGATCACGTCCTTTTATGGTTAAAGGTAAGCAACAGCGCGAAACAATACCGGTAATGTGCTCCAACACCGACCTGGGCCGCTGGTGGAGATGCACTTCTTAGAGCGTGAATCTTCCCTACGGCTTGGGCGGAAATTATATGCACTTTCCTATCGACCGTCGACAAATGCGGGGTCAATACGTTGTCTTTCCCATACAGAATTTGATCTGTACGGGCATACGGGGCGACTCACACTAATTCCGGTTTCCGACCCGTATCCAGCCCGCACGATACCACTCGTGCAACAAGGCTGTCATCGAGGGAACCCGGGATAGTGTTACAAACCGTTTCGCCTCCATCTGGCGTTGATTGGCCAGTTCGGGCAGCCATTCCTCGGCTTCCTCGAGCGGTCCTTCCTCGCCATTAATGAAGTACGAGCGCGCGTTATACATCAATGCGGCCCTTCTGTCGAGACGCACGCCACGGCGTGACGCTTGCGTGACGAATGCGGCCTCGGACAGCGGGCGCTCGGGCGGGTC
>NZ_BCPP01000038.1:0-16366 GCF_016586125.1 Burkholderia sp. E168m23 | reverse complement strand
GGCTGTCGCGCGGCTGGAAGCAGCGCGTCGCGAGCCGGATCGAGGAGCTGCAGCGGCTCTACATCAACCTCGACGAATGCATCGGTTGCGGCTGCCTGTCGCTGAAACGGTGCAAGCTGACCAACCCGGAAGACCGCGCCGGCCGCAACGGGCCCGGCGCGCGGCGCTGGCTCGGCGACAAGCCGCCGACCGATGCCGAGTGACGCGCCGGCCGTACGCGCGCTGCGTCACCCGACGCGCCAGCCGCCGTTCACCGCGATCGTCGCGCCGGTGACGAACGACGCGCGCGGCCCGGCGAGCCACGCGACCGCGTCCGCGACGTCGTCCGGTTGTCCGGCGCGGCCAACCGGCGTCTGCACGCGGATCATTGCCGCGACGGCCGGCGCGACCCCGCTGTCGCCAAAGAAACGCGTGCCGGCGATATAGCCGGGCGCGACCGTATTGACCGTCGCGCCGCGCGGCCCGAGTTCGCGTGCCAGCGCGACGGTGAAGCCTTCGACGCCGGCCTTCGCGGCCGCATACGCGAGGCCGCCCGGCAACAGGCTGCCGGCGCGCGCCGCGATCGAACCGATGTTGACGATCCGCGCGGCGCGATCGGCCACGTGCGGCAGCACGGCCATCGTCGTCAGGAACAGGCTTTTCAGGTTCGCATGGAGCACCGCGTCCCACACGGCCTCCGCTTCGCCCGCCTTCGTATCCGCGCCGACGCGACCGGTCAATCCCGCGTTGTTGACGAGGACGTCGATACGCGGCCACCTTGCAACGATCGCGGCGACCACCGCTTCCGCGTCATGCCGCACGCTCAGATCGCCCACCTGCCCGATCGCCGCACCGCCGAGCCGCGCGACGGCCGCCTCCAGCCGCGCCGCATCGCGCCCGACGATCGCGACGCGATACCCGTCCTGCACCAGCCGGCTCGCGATTGCGAAGCCGATTCCGCTCGACCCGCCCGTGACGATGGCCGTTCGCTGCTGTTCATTGCCCGTCATGATCTGTCCTCCTGAGTATCGACGATTGACGACAGGGACATTCTGGGCAGCCCGGCGTGATAGGTAAAATACGAATTCGATGATCTACTGATACATGGACGGTATCGCATGATCGATCTGCGCCAGTTCCGGCAATTCATCGCGGTCGCCGAAACGCTCAGCTTCCGGCGCGCGGCCGAGCGACTGCACATGGCCCAGCCGCCGCTCAGCACGGCGATCCGCAAGCTCGAGGATGAATTGGGCGTCGCCTTGCTCGAACGCGACAACCGCGGCTCGCGGCTCACGCCGGCCGGCGAGGCCTTCCTGCTCGAAGCACGGCGCGCGCTCGAACAGGCCGAGCGCGCGGTGGCCGTGGCGCGCCGCGCGGGCGCCGGCCTCGGCGGCACGCTGCGGCTGCGCTTCGTCGACAGCACCGTGAACGCGCTGTTGCCGTTGATCCTCCGCGCGTTTCAGGAGCGGCATCCCAACGTCGATTTCCAGCTCGAGGAAGGCACGACCGCCGACCAGGTGCTCGCGCTGCGGCAGGACCGCACCGACGCCGGCCTCGTCGTGCTGCCGGTGGCCGATGCCGGCGACGTGCATGTCGAGCCGCTGCTGCGCGACCGGATGGTGGCCGCGCTGCCCGACGGCCACCGGCTCGCGCACCGCCGCCGCATCGCGCTGGCCGAGCTGGCGGACGAACCGTGGGTCATGTTTGCCGCGCACCACGGGCCGGGCATGCATGCGCTGATCGTGACGGCGTGCGCGCAGGCGGGCTTCGCGCCGCGGGTGGTCCAGCAGCCGCGCCAGATGCAGACGACGGCCGGGCTCGTCGCGGGCGGCATCGGCGTCGCGCTGATGCCGCGCCTGTTCGTGCCGATGCATCCGCAAGGCATTACGTTCTGCGAACTGAAGGATGCGGGCAGCCCGCTCGCGTACGAACTGGCGCTGGCGTACCGCACGCCATCGCCGCTCGTCGATGCGCTGCGCGAGAGCGCGCGGAACGCGGTGCGCGAACTGGGGCTGGTTGCCGCGACCTGACCGCGCGCATCGCGCGCGCGGCGCTCAGGCCCGGTCGCCGAGGAAGTTGAACACGACGCCGAGCACGGCCTCGCGGAACGCCTCCGGCCGCGTCGGCAGCGACGTGTACTCCAGCATCATGTGGCTGTACGACACCGTCGTGCCGATCGCGCTCGCGATCATGAAGAACAGCACGTTCGGATCGACCGGACGGATCGCGCCGGCCTCGACCGCGTCCGCCAGCAGCGGAAACATCGCGTCGTGATACGGACGCACGATCCGCTCCTGCAGCCGGTCGAGCCGCCCACCCTCCTCGGTCGCCGCAGTCGAGAAGAACATGCCGATATCGGGCTCCGCGAATTCGTGATCGACGCACAGCTCGAGCGCGCGCCGCACGCGGTCGCGATGCGGCAGCGACGACGCGCGCAACGCACGCAGCGCGTCGAACATCGGTTCGGCCAGCTCGACGATCTGCTCGACGACCGCCAGCCACAACGTTTCCTTGGTACCGAAGTGATGGGCGATCAGCGCCGCGTCGATGCCCAGCTCGCGTGCGACTTCGCGCACGCTCGTCGCGTCATAGCCGCGCTTCGCGAACGTGCGGCGCGCGGCCCGCAATATCACGTCCGGGCCGACGGACGCATCCGCCAGCGGCCGTCCGCGCGTACGCCGCTTCGACGGCGCGCGCTCAGTGACTTCTGCCACGTTTTTCCTGCTCCTTGAACGATTCGAATGCCCGTGTTCGGTCCCCGGTTTCACGTACCGGAAGCGGGCGGCCTGCCCCGCTCCGTTGACACGCGGAGCCGGGAAGCGCTAGGATCATACCTTATTCATCACTTGATGATTTATCCATGACAACCCCTACACGCATCGTCATCGTCGGCGGCGGGATCGCCGGGCTGCAGCTCGCGACCCGCCTGGGCGAGCGTCTCGGCCGGTCCGGACGCGCGCAGATCACGGTCGTCGATCGCAGTCCGACGCACATCTGGAAGCCGATGCTGCACACGATCGCGGCCGGCACGCGCGACGTCCAGCAGCAACAGGTGATCTTCCTCGCCCATGCCCGCGACCACGGCTACACATACCAGCCCGGCGAACTGAAGGGGCTCGATCGCACGCGCCGCCGCGTGCAGCTCGGCGAGATCCGCTCGCAGGACGGCGACGTGGTGATCGACGCACGCGAACTCGAATACGACGTGCTGATCCTCGCGCTCGGCAGCCAGGCCAACGATTTCGGCGTGCCCGGCGTGCGCGAGCACTGCTACTTCATCGACAGCCAGCAGCAGGCGGAGACCTTCAACGAAGCGTTGCGGATGCGGGTGTTCCGCAGCATCGCGCGCGACGAGCCGTTTCGCGTGGCGATCGTCGGCGCGGGGGCTACGGGCGTGGAACTCGCGGCGGAGCTGAGCCGCTTGCTCGAAGTGGCGCAGGCGTACGGCGACGACACGGTGCGCGAGCGATTGCAACTCACGTTGCTCGAAAGCGGCCCGCGCATCCTCAACGCGTTTCCGCCGAGGATTTCCGCATCGGCCCAGCGGCGGCTCGAACAGATCGGCTTTCGCGTGCTGACGTCGACGCGCGTCACGTCAGCCGACGCGAACGGTTTCCATTACGGCGACGGTTCGTTCGCCGAAGCCGACCTGATGGTGTGGGCGGCCGGCGTGAAGGCGCCCGATTTCATGCAGGCGCTGGGCGGGCTCGATACGAACCGCGCGAACCAGATCGTGGTCGGCCCCACGCTGCAGGCGACCGGCGACGAGCACGTGTTCGCGATCGGCGATTGCGGCAGCCTGCTGCCCGACGGCCAGGAGCGGCCGCTGCCGCCCACCGCGCAGGTCGCGACGCAGCAGGCCGAGCATCTCGCGAAGCATCTGCCCGCCTGGCTCGACGGCACGCCGATTCCGCCGTTCGCGTTCCACGATTTCGGCGCGCTGGTGTCGATCAGCGATTACGACGCGTTCGGCACGCTCGGGCAATTCGGTTTCTTCCGCGGCGGCTTCATCCAGGGGCGCTTCGCGCAGTTCAGCCACCTGATGCTCTACCGGCGGCACCAGCAGGCGCTGCACGGTTTCTCCAAGGCGACCTTGCTGTGGATCGCCGAACGGATCAACGGCTGGGTGCAGCCGCGCATCCGCCTGTCGTGATGCCGCGCGTCGCGGCACCGCGTAACGTTTCGAGGAACAGAGACATGAACAATCGTGTAGCGCCCTGGCTCATGACCGTCGCCGCAATCGGCAGCTTCGACATGCCGTCCGTTTCGTGGGGCGGGCCGCGACGGCGCAGCGTCACGCGCGACCGGCTGCCGTCGTGGGACGCGACGAGCAAGCCGACCATCAGCGTGCTCGAACGGCCCACGGCCGACACCGCGATGATTTCGTGGTGCGACGCCTGCACCGGGCACTACGGCTACCAGAAGTGGCGCCTGTTCACGACGCGCAAGCGCGGCGTGTGCGCGCTGTCGGGGCGACCGATCGAGATCGGCGACAGCGTCTATGCACCGCAACTGCTCGGCTCGACGCCCGGCAACGCCGCCGCGATGGTGCTCGCGGCGTGCATCGACGAAGCGCTCGCGGCCTGACCGTCAGGTCGACGTGGGCTGACCGGCGCCATAGGCCGGCGCGTTGTTCTGCCGTTCGAGTTCCGCATCGAGATGCGCGGCATGCGCGCTCGCTTCGGACTCCGACATCAGCTCGCCTTCCCACTTCGCGACCACCGCGCTGGCGATCGAGTTGCCCACCGCGTTCGTGGCCGAGCGACCCATGTCGAGGAACGTGTCGACACCGAGAATCAGCAGCAGCCCGGCTTCAGGGATGTTGAACTGGTGCAGCGTGGCCGCGATCACGACGAGCGAGGCGCGCGGCACACCCGCCATCCCCTTCGACGTCAGCATCAGGATCAGCAGCATCGTGATTTGCGTGCCGAGCGACAGGTGGATGTCGTAGGCTTGTGCGATGAACAGCGTCGCGAACGTGCAGTACATCATCGAGCCGTCGAGGTTGAACGAATAGCCCATCGGCATCACGAAGCTCGAGATCTTGCGCCGTACGCCGAAGCGGTCGAGCGCGTCGAGGATCTTCGGATACGCGGCTTCCGAGCTCGCGGTTGCGAACGACAGCATGAACGCTTCCTTGATCAGCGCGAGCAGCCTGAACACGCGGCGGCCGAGGAACAACAGCCCGGCCGCGACCAGCGTGGCCCACAGCAGCACGAGGCTCGCGTAGAAATCGCCCATGAACACCGCGAACTTCAGCAGGATCGACAACCCGTTGACCGCCACGGTCGACGCCATCGCGGCCATCACCGCGAGCGGCGCGAGCTTCATCACGTAGCCGGTGATCTTCAGCATCACGTGCGCGAGCTGGTCGATCGCCGCGACGAGGATCTTGCCGCGCTCGCCGAGGGCGGCAAGCGCCACGCCGAAGAACATCGAGAACACGACGATCTGCAGGATTTCGTTGTTCGCCATCGCCTCGGCGATCGACTTCGGCACCATGTGACCGACGAAATCCTTCAGCGTGAACTTGGACGTCGCGAGATGCGCGGACGCACCGATGTCCGGCAGCGGCAGGCCGAGGTTCTCGCCGGGCCGCAGCAGGTTCGCCATCAGCAGGCCGAGCAACAGCGAGATCAGCGACGCAGTGACGAACCAGCCGAGTGCCTTCACGAACACGCGCCCGACCGACGACGCATCGCCCATGTGCGCAATGCCGACGACCAGCGTCGAAAACACGAGCGGGCCGATCACCATCTTGATCAGCCGCAGGAACACGTCGGACACGAGCGAGATGTAGCCGGCGACTTCCGTGGCCGCCTGCTTGTCGGGAAGCTGCGTGTAGATCAGGTAGCCGACCAGGATGCCGGCTGCCATCGCGAGCAGGATCCAGCCTGCCGCGGACATTCGTTTGTTCATGACGGAATTCGCCGGGTGGCGATGGAGTTGACGGAAGGAAGGCGCGCGTGCCGCTCAGGCTGGCGGATGCCCGCTGACGGACGCGCTTGCCGCCGCACCGGCATTCGCGGCAACGCGAACGCCGGCGGCAGCGATTCGACTTGAAACGATCGCGTCAGTAGCCGATCGCCGAGCCGGCCGGGCGGCGCGGGTCGTTGTAGCCGTAGATGAAGCCGACACGCACGTTGCCGGACACCGACGAATCGTTCCCGGAACTCTGGCGGCTCGCCGCTTCGGTGCCCGGCAGGCCGACCATGATCAGCTCGGCGGCGCCCCACGGCGTCTGCTCGACCATCTTGTAGCCCATGTTGCGCAGGATCGCGAGCGTGTCGGGCGACAGGCCGTAGGTTTCGTAATAGACCGCGTCGGGCAGCCACTGATGATGGATGCGCGGCGCGGCCACCGCGTCCTGCGGCGTCATCCCGTAGTCGATCACGTTCAGCACGGTCTGCAGCGTGATCGTGATGATGCGCGAGCCGCCCGGCGAGCCAACCACCATGAACACCTTGCCGTCCTTCTTCACGATGGTCGGCGCCATCGACGAGAGCGGACGCTTGCCCGGCGCGATCGAGTTGCGCGTGCCCTGCACGAGGCCGAACAGGTTCTGCGCGCCGACCTTCACGGTGAAGTCGTCCATCTCGTCATTCAGGAAGAAGCCCGTGCCCGGCGCGATGACCACCGCACCGAAGCGGCCGTTGACCGTATAGGTCGTCGACACCGCATTGCCGTCGTGGTCGACGATCGAGTAATGCGTCGTTTCCGGCTTCTCGTGCACGCCGACACCGGGCTGCACGTCGATCGACGGCGTCGCCGTGTCGGCATGGATGCTCTTGCGGATCTGCGCCGCGTATTCCTTGCTCGTCAGCTTCGCGACCGGGTTGTCGATGAAGTCCGGATCGCCGAGCAGCGTGTTGCGGTCTTCGTACGCATGGCGCATCGCTTCGGTCATGTAGTGGACCGCCGCGGCCGAGTGATAGCCGAGCTTGCGCAGGTCATACCCTTCGAGGATGTTCAGCGTCTCGCACATCGTCACGCCGCCCGAGCTCGGCGGCGGCGCCGACACGAACTCGTAGCCGCGGTACGTGCACGTCAGCGGCGCCATGTCCTGCGCGCGATAGGACGCGAAATCGGCCGCCGTGATCACGCCGCCGCCGCGCTTGGCCGCCGCTTCCACGATCTTCGGGATCTCGCCGTGATAGAACGCGTCGGGCCCCTGCTCCGCGATGCGCTCGAGCGTGCGGGCCAGATCCTTCTGCACCAGGCGGTCGCCCGGCTGCAGCGCCGTGCCGTCCGGGCGCAGGAAGATGCGCGCGGCTTCCGGGTCCTTCCTGAAGCGCTCGACCGTCGTGTCGAGGATGTCGGTATCGCCGCGCGTCAGCACGAAGCCGTCGCGTGCGAGCCGGATCGCCGGCGCCATCACCTGCTGGCGCGTCAGCTTCCCGTACTTGCGCTGCGCGAGATCGAGGCCGGCCACCGTGCCCGGCACGCCGACCGCGCGATAGCCGTACAGGCTCTGGTCCGGAATCACGTTGCCCGCCGCATCGAGATACATGTTCGCGGACGACGCGGCCGGCGCGGTCTCGCGGAAATTGATGAAGCGGTCGCGACCGTCGGCCAGGTGGATCGTCATGAAACCGCCGCCGCCGATGTTGCCGCAGCACGAATTGGTCACGGCTTGCGCATAGCCGACGGCCACTGCCGCGTCCACCGCATTGCCGCCTGCCTTCAGGATGTCGACGCCGATCTGCGACGCGAAATGCTGCGACGACACCACCATGCCGTTCTTCGCTTCGACCGCCGGGTCCGACGCGGCGAACGCGCACACGCTCATCGCCGACAACAGGGTGAGTACTACGAGCCGCCTCATGACGGAATCCTCCAGACGAATAAACCGGGCCATGCCGGGATGCGTCGACGCGCGACTGGTTGTCGACGCTGCCGATTCGACATGTAATAAACAATACATTTCAGCGAGGCCGCGATCATATCATTCGCTTTTTTGTACCAAAACCTAGGGTAACCACTGAATTTAAAGCGAATCGTCCGGGACGGATCGGATGGCGTATGTTTGATTTATTACACACATGAACATGTCGTCTGACCGGGTGATGCGTCCCTCTAATTTGGAACCGCACGCAGCCTGCCGCACGTCGATCGGCTAACATGCGTGCAGTTGCCGGCAGACGCCCGTCTGCCGTTTCATTGGGTCATTCAATTCAGATAGAGAGCCGGAGTGCCGATGGGGACGAGCATCAGGGCGTTGCTGTTATCCCAGATGGATAGCTTCACGCCGTCGGAACAGAAGGTCGCGCAGGCGTTGCTGGATCGCTATCCCAGTCTGGGGCTGGGCCCCATCGCGCAGGTTGCGAAGCAGGCGGAAGTCAGCGATCCGACCGTGTTCCGCTTCGTCGTCCGGATCGGTTTTCCGAACTACTCGTCGTTCCAGCAGGCGCTGCACGACGAGATCGACACCGCGATGAATTCGCCGCTCGCGCGGATGGATGCGTTCCACTCGGAAACGGGCATGCGCGATAGTCACGCGGCGATTTTCCAGCGGCTGTCCGAATCGCTCGCGACGACGATCGACGGGCTCGACGCGGCCGCGTTCGACGCAGCCGTGGCGGTGCTGGCCGATCCGGACGTGCGCGTCTTCTGCGGCGGCGGGCGCTATACGGCGCCGCTCGCGTCGCTGTTCTCGTTCATGCTCGCCTATACGCGGCCGCACGTGCAGTACGTCGAGCCGAACGTGAATCTCGCGTCCGTCGCGCTGGCCGACATGGGACGCACCGACGTGCTCGTGATCTTCGATTTTCGCCGTTACCAGAAGGACAGCATCCGCTTCGCGCAGGCCGCGCACCAGCTCGGCGCGCGCATCCTGCTGATCACCGACGAATGGCGCTCGCCGATCGGCGAGTTCGCGGAGATCGTGCTGCGCATCCAGGGCCGCCCTTTCGCGATGCTGCAGACCAACGTGCCCGCGCTGGCGCTCGCCGAAGCGCTGGTGATCGGCGTGACGAACCGGCTGCCGGAACTGGCGCGGCAGCGGATGGAGAAGATCGAGCAGCTCAATGCGGGCGGGATCGAGTGGGACGTGAGTCGGCGGGATTTGCCGGAGTGATGGCGTGTCGCCATCCACCGGCAGGCATCAGCTCTCGACATCCTCCAGACTGAACACTTCCGTCTTGTCGTTGTACGAAAAGACCTCCCCGTACCGCCCCCAGTCGATCACCGCATCGAGCGTTTCCTCCGCCGCCTCGTCGGACAGAAAATCCTCCAGCTCCTGCTCGAAGCGCACGCGCGGCGCGCGATGGCCCGGACGCTCGTTCAGCACCTTCCTGATCCGCGCGGCAAGCGGCACGTGCTTCAACAGGTGATCGGCAAACATCAGCTTGCGCTCCTGCGTGCCGAATTCCGCGAACACGCGGGCGGGCGGCGTCAGGAACACGTCGCCTTCACGCACGTCCGCGAAGCCGAGGTGCTGCAGCACTTCCGCGATCGGGAACAGTTCGTCGACCTCCAGATGCAGCGAGCGCGCGATTTCCGGCATGTCGGCGCGGCCGTGGTACGGCGCCATCGCGAGCGTCTCGATCAGGCCGGCCATCAGGTTGGTCGATACGCGCGGCATCCAGCTGCCGAGCTCGAGCCCCTTCTTCGTCGCCTCGCCGGTCTGGCGCGCGGTCATCTTCGCGTAGATGTCGTCGACGAGCTTGCGGAAATCGGCATCGAGCCGGTTACGCGGATGCTTGAACGGCACCTTGATCTCGGCGATCACGCGGCCCGGATTCGACGACAGCACGAGAATCCGGTCGCACATGAACACCGCTTCCTCGATGTTGTGCGTGACGATCAGCACCGACTTGATCGGCATGCGTCCCTGCGTCCACAGATCGAGCAGGTCGGTACGCAGCGTCTCGGCCGTCAGCACGTCGAGCGCGGAGAACGGCTCGTCCATCAGCAGGATCGTCGGGTCGACGACGAGCGCGCGCGCAAAGCCGACGCGCTGGCGCATCCCGCCCGACAACTCGCGCGGGTACGCGTTCTCGAAGCCGTCGAGACCGATCAGGTCGATCGCGGCGAGCGCACGCTCGCGCCGCTCGCGCGCGCCGACGCCGAGCGCTTCCAGCCCGGCTTCCACGTTCTGCAGCACGGTGAGCCACGGGAACAGCGCGAAGGTCTGGAATACCATCGCGACGCCTTCGGCCGGGCCGCGCAACGGCTTGCCGAGGTAGGTCACTTCGCCGCCGGTCGGCTCGATCAGGCCAGCGATGATGCGCAACAGCGTCGATTTGCCCGAGCCCGAGCGGCCAAGCAGCCCGACGATCTCGCCTTCGCGCAGCGACAGGTTCGCGTCGTCGAGCACGAGCAGCTCGCCCTGCGTCTTGTTGAAGCCGCGGTTCACATGCTCGACGCGCAGGATTTCTTCGCCGAGCCGCGGCGGCTGCAGCGGCTGGGACGTCTTGACGGGGGCGTTGATAACGGTCGAATTTTGCATCGCGCTTACTCTCAATCGAGACGGAGCCGGGATTCCGCATAGGCGTACATCGGACGCCACAGCAGGCGGTTGAACAAGGTGACGAACAGGGACATCACGGCGATGCCCAGGATGATCTTCGGGAAGTCGCCGGCGGCGGTCGTTTGCGCGATATACGCGCCAAGACCGTGCGCGACGACCTTCGTGTCGCCCCACTGCACGAACTCGGACACGATGCTCGCGTTCCACGCGCCGCCCGATGCGGTGATCGCGCCCGTCACGTAGTACGGGAAGATGCCGGGCAGGATCGCCTGGCGCCACCACTGCCAGCCGCGGATGCGGAAATTCTTCGTCGCTTCCTTGTAGTCGTTCGGATAGGACATCGCGCCCGCGATCACGTTGAACAGGATGTACCACTGCGTGCCGAGCACGATCAGCGGCGACAGCCAGATGTCCGCGTTCAGGTGGAAGTGGACGATCACGATCACGAATACCGGAAACAGCAGGTTCGCCGGGAATGCGGCGAGGAACTGCGCAAGAGGCTGGATCTTCTCGGCCAGCTTCGGGCGCAGCCCGATCAGCACGCCGAGCGGCACCCAGATCACCGACGCGATCGCGATCAGCACCAGCACGCGCAGCAGCGTGATCAGGCCGAGCACGAGCACGTGGCCGACCTCGGCCACCGTCACGCCGGTCGCGACGAAGCTGACGACACGCCACGCAACGTACACCGTCAGCAGGATCACGAACGCGCCCCACACGATGTCGCCGATGCGCGACGAACGGCGCGCCGATGCCTCACGCACGCGTGTACCTGTCACCGACGGCACGCGCAACGGAATCCGCGCGGCCTGCGACAGCAGCCAGCCGGCCGGCACGAGCAGCTGATGGATCAGGTGCGTGCGACGCATCATGTCGAGCAGCCACGATTGCGGCGCATCGCCCGACGCGGTGTTCTCCATCCGGAACTTGTCGGCCCACGCGACGAGCGGACGGAACAGGAACTGGTCGTAGGCGAGGATCACGACCGACATCGCAACGATCACCCAGCCGACCGCGCCGAGATTCTTGTCGGAGATCGCCTGCGCGAGATACGCGCCGATACCCGGCAGCGTGATCGTCTGGTTACCGACGGTAATCGCTTCCGATGCGACGACGAAGAACCAGCCGCCGGACATCGACATCATCATGTTCCAGATCAGGCCCGGCATCGAGAACGGCACTTCGAGCTTCCAAAAGCGCTGCCACGGCGTCAGGTGAAAGCCGCGCGACACTTCGCTCAGATCGCGCGGCACGGTGCGCAGCGACTGGTAGAAGCTGAACGTCATGTTCCAGGCCTGGCTCGTGAAGATCGCGAAGATCGCGGCCAGCTCGGCGCCGAGCACGCGGCCCGGAAACAGCGCGAGAAAGAACGTGACCGTAAACGAGATGTAGCCGAGCACGGGCACCGACTGCAGGATGTCGAGGATCGGGATCAGCACCATCCCCGCGCGGCGGCTTTTCGCGGCGAGCGTGCCGTAGACGAGCGTGAACACGAGCGACGCAATCATCGCGGCGAGCATCCGCAACGTGGTGCGCAATGCGTATTCGGGCAGGTTCGACGGATCGAGCGAGATCTTCTGCGTCTGCAGTACGCCAATCGGCGCCATCGTCTGGTGAAAACCGACGATCGCCATCGCGAGTATGCCGATGATCAGCGGAAACGCGATCGCGTCCCAGCGGTTGGGCAGCACGCGCCACGCGGACGCGTTGGCGGTGCGATTCGGATCGAAGAAACTGATATCCATCGGTAGCGTCTTGTGTCTTGTGTTGAATTGAAAATCGATGGGTCCGGCCGCGTGCCGCGCAGCCGGGCGTCGCGGCAGCGGCGCGAATCAGGCCAGCCCGTGCAGTACCCGGTATGGGGTGATCGGCAGCGCGAACGACAGCACCGAGCCTTCCTCGACGACGCGGAGGTCGGCACCGAAATGAACGCCGACAGGGGCGATGCCGCAGGCAATGACCGGAAAAAGCAGCGCGAGGCCGAGGGTGCGCGTGCGGTGGCCGACCGCACCGCCCGTATCCGTTGCCGCGAGGTTCGGCATGAAGGGCTCCGGAGAGGGGATTCGGAGTGGGAGGCTATCGGGCGGCCGTGACGCAAATGTGACGTGTCACTTACAGGACATTGACGGGTCATCCGGCGGGAGTCGCGCATCGCCCCGCCGGCCGCCGACACGAGTGTTCGATCTCGCAACGCTCGGGAATAAATCCGCCGCTTCGCCGGTATCGCATGCGAAGGCGCCGGCTTATTCCAGGACGATCCGGCCGTCCGGTTTCGTCACACGAATGCGAGGCTTACATGTCTTCATCGACCCCCACCCGCCCGTCGCGCCGCAAGGCCCTGCAATGCATGGCCTTCGGCGGCCTCGGCACGCTGTTCACGCTGTCGGGCGGCATCCTCACGCCGTTCGACCTCGCGCTCGCGCAGACCGGCGAGGCGCGCCCGGCCGACGCGGGCCGGCCGCTGTTCGTGCAGATCAGCGATACGCACATCGGCTTCAACAAGGACGCGAATCCCGACGTGTCGGCCACGCTGAAGCAGACGATCGACCTCGTCAACGGGATACCCGCGCTACCCGCGCTGGCGATCCATACCGGCGACATCACGCATCTGTCGAAGCCCGAGGAATTCGACCACGCGTCGCAGTTGCTGTCCGCGCTGCGCGTGCCGGAACTGCATACGGTGCCCGGCGAACATGACGTCACCGACGGTTCGGGCGCCGAATATTTCGGCCGGTTCGGCAAGGCGTCGGACACCCGCGGCTATTACAGCTTCGATCACGCGGGCGTGCATTTCATCGCACTCGTCAACGTGATGCATTTCAAGCCGAACGGGCTCGGCAGCTTCGGCGACGAGCAGCTCGCGTGGCTCGCACAGGATCTCAAAGGCCGCTCGTCGAGCACGCCGATCGTCGTGTTCTCGCACATGCCGATGTGGACCATCTACGAACCGTGGGGCTGGGGCACCGGCGACGCGCCGCAGACGATGGCGCTGCTGCGCCGCTTCGGCTCCGTCACCGTGCTGAACGGGCACATCCACCAGATCGTGTCGAAGGTCGAGGGCAACGTGACGTTCCATACCGCCCGCTCGACCGCGTTCCCGCAGCCGACGGCCGGCAACGGCCCGGGGCCCGTGCCGCTCACGGTGCCGCATGACCGGCTGCCGTCGATGCTCGGCGTGACGACCGTCGAATTCGCCGGCCATCCGGTCGCGTCGACGCTGCACGATGCGACGCTCGCCTGATAAACATAAGGAGACCGACATGACCCGCTTCCGACCTATCCGAATCATCGCGGCGCTGATCCTGTGCGTCGCCGCCGGCACGCCGCCCGCCGCGTTCGCGCAGAGCCCGAACGGCTCGCTCGTGACGATCCGCAATTTCATGTTTTCGCCGATGTCGACCACGATCAAGGCCGGCACGACGATCACGTGGAAGAACCTCGACGCGGAGCCGCATACCGTGGTCAACGACGCCGGCATCTTCCATTCGAAAGCGCTCGACCAGGACGAGACGTACGCGTTCCGCTTCGACAAGCCGGGCGTCTACAAGGTGTTCTGCGGGATTCATCCGTACATGAAGGAGACGATCACCGTCGAATGAAGTGGCCCGCCACGCGACGCGCGGGCGAACGGCGGGCGGCAGCCGCCTACAACGGCGGTCGTCCGCTTCGCCTGCGTGGCAGACGGAGCCGCGCACGATGCCTGCATTTTCCGGTCGATTGATTTCGTCGCGGAGCCAGCCTTGCATGGGGGTTCACTGCCCCGCTGCACGCAGTTCCGGCGCGGTGCCGGCGACGACCGGACACGACTGCGGCAACGCCTGCCCGAACAACACGGCCAGCCCGCAAGCGGACGTGAACATGCCGAGGCCGTCGTGTCCGACACCCGGCACTTCGACGACCTGCTGCGCGAGATCGTCCGGATGCCGCTTCTTCAGGTAATCGAAATAGGCGAGCCCGCGCGCCAGCCGGTACGGCCCCTGCGCCATCGCCGCGCATGAACGGTCGATGAAATGCGTATAGGGATTCGTGTCGGCCTGCCCGAGCAAGTACACGACACGGCGCGCGACGTAACGCGTTTCGAGGTCGCGCACGTCCTGCGACGCAACGTAAGGCGGCGCCGACTTCAACCCGTATTTCCATTCGGTTGCGCGCGGACAGGCGCCGCCTGCCAGCGCGTCGGCATTCGGCCGTTCGTCGTCGAAATACAGGTAGCTCGACGGGTTCGCGACCACGTAGCGCACGGCAACGCCGGTACGGGCCAGCGCGTCGCCTTCGCGCCCGGCCACCGCATAACGCTGCAGCAACTGTGCGCCGGCGGAATGGCCGATCACGACGATCGTCGACAACGACGGGTACAGGCTGCGGTCGGCGAAATGCGCGAGCAACGCGTCGAGCGCCGCGAACGAGCTGACCGGCGCCGGCTGGCGCGCCGGTTCGCCGCCCTTCCATCCTTCCTGCGTCCACGCGAGCGTCGATGCGCCCAACGAAAACGCGCGCACATCGGCGCGTGTCAGGAACTGCGGCGCGACGACCATCGTACCCGCGCCGGCCGCACCGGCCTTTTCGACGACCTTGCGCCCCGATGCGTAGTACGCATCGGCATTACGCAGCGTGCCGTGAATCACGATGAATACGCGTACAACGTCGGGCGCGGCCCGGTCGAGCGGATGGTCGGCGTAGACGGGCAGCACCGCGCTGCCCTGCGGCGTGTCGACGGTCACGCGCTGGTCGGCGACGGCCTTGACCGGCGCTTCGAGCCGTTCGCGTTGCTTGGGTGTCATGGCTTCGGCCGGCTGCGCACCGATCAGCATGCCGACGACGGCACAGGCCAGCACGAGCGGAACGGCATATGACAGCGCCCGGGCGGCCGGCAGCACGCACGAACGTCGGATGCGGGAAAAGGCGACGGAAATGACGGACATGGCGGCAGCTCGGGCGGTGGATATGACTTGAACGGCGAGGGTCGCAGAATCCGTCGCACGCCGCCGGCCGATCATGGAAAACGGGTCAACCGGCCGGTTGCGCACCGCGTTCGGCGTCGGCGCACGTTTCGCCCGCGCGACACTGCATCCGCTGCACGATGCCGACCAGTTCGCCGATATGCGTGGGCACCGCCTGCTTGCCGGCTTGCGCCCACGCGTCGAACGACGTCATGCCGCTCACCGCGCCCACGAACGGCACGCCGGCACGCTCGGCCGCCTGGGCGTCCACCGCGTGGTCGCCGACGTAGATCGCCGCCGCGGCAGGCAAACCGAGCCGCGCCAGCGCCTGCACGAGCCCTTCCGGGTCCGGCTTGTGGCGCTGCACGTCTTCCCCGCCGATCAACACGTCGACCAGCGATTGCAAGCCGTTGCGCTCGAGAATCGCGTCGATCCGGTAGCGAAACTTCGACGACACGACCGCGACGGCGAGCCCTTGCTCGCGCAACGTCGCGAGCAGCGGCGGCACTTCGGGATAGACGCGGGTGCCCGGCACCATGATCTCGTCGGCGCGCACCACGAAGTGCCGTGCGAACGCCTCGGCCCGTGCCGCTTCGGTTTCGCCCGCCAACGAACGGAACATGTCGGGCAGCGGCAGCCCGATTACTGCGCGGATCTGCGCGGGCGTCGGACCGGTGGCGCCCAGCTGATGCAATGCGTACTCGGTGCATTCGATGATCGCGGCGGACGAATCCGCCAGCGTCAGGTCGAAATCGAATATGACGGCCCGAACGGACATGAAAGGACTCCGTAAACACAACGAACGATGCCGCGTATGTTACGCGTGCAGCGATAGGAACTCGTCGGCGACGCAACCTGCAACCGGGCAGCCGGGTCGCAGGCACTGCGCCCGGCGTTGATGCGCCCCCGCGATCGTCACACGCTATCAACCCCATTGCCGACAGTGCTTTCAAACATATCGTAAAAATCCGATATA
>NZ_BCPP01000037.1:0-16382 GCF_016586125.1 Burkholderia sp. E168m23 | reverse complement strand
TTTACATCTCGTCACAGCTCGCGGCTACGCATCGTCGGTACGAAATGCGTCGCGCAGCCATGCAAGCCGGCCGGCCTCGAACGCGACGACATCGAAACGGCACGCGACGCCGGCGCCATGCCGCGACCAGAACTGCAACGCGGCCGCGACCAGACGCCGCCGCTTGCGCCAGCCGACGCTCGCGGCCGCACCGCCGTGCCGGGTACTGCGCCGCGCGCGCACTTCGACGAACACGAGCATGCCGTCAGGCTCGCGCATCACGAGATCGAGCTCGCCGCCGCGCATCGTCACGTTCGCGGCGACGAACCCGAGGCCATGTCGCTCGAGAAACTGCCGCGCGCGTTGCTCGAACGCCGCGCCGACCGGTTTGGATCGCGCCGCGCCGGAAAAGTTGTCGCCCGAAGGCGGCCGACCGCGCGCCGCCTCCGGCCGCGCCGGCGCCGCGTGGCACAATGCCGTCCTTGTTCCGTTCGTGCCGCGACTGCGTGCATTGCCTGCCATGACTGCCCTCCTCGAACTCGCGCATACGCAGCACTACCCGGACGCCACGCTCTACGTGGTCGCCACGCCGATCGGCAATACGGCCGACATCACGCTGCGCGCGCTGCACGTGCTCGGCCTCGCCGACCGCATCGCCGCCGAAGACACCCGCAACACGGGCCAGCTGCTCGCCCGCTACGGGATCTCGAAACCGCTCGTCGCCGTGCACGAGCACAACGAACGCGAAGCCGCGCAGCGCGTGATCGAACTGCTGCGCGGCGGCGAACGCGTGGCCTACGTGTCGGACGCCGGCACGCCCGGCATCTCGGACCCCGGCGCGCGCCTCGTCGACGCCGTGCGCGCGGCCGGCTTCACGGTGGTTCCGCTGCCTGGCGCGAGCGCGGCCGTGACCGCGCTGAGCGTGGCCGGCGACTGGGCCGGCGCGTTCACGTTCGCGGGCTTCCTGCCGCCGAAGGCGAAACAGCGCGCGACCGCGCTGCAAGCGCTGGTGTCGCACCCGTACGCGCTGGTGTTCTACGAAGCGCCGCACCGGATCGCCGAAACCGTCGCCGCGCTCGCCGAAGCGTTCGGCCCCGCGCGCCGGCTGCTGATCGCGCGCGAGCTCACCAAGCTACACGAGCAGTTGTTCCAGGGCACCCTGGCCGAAGGACAGAGCTGGCTCGCCGGCGATGCGAACCGGCAGCGCGGCGAGTTCGTGCTGGTGGTCGAAGGCGCGCCGACGGCCAGCGGCGAAGCCGACGACACCGCGCACGACGCGCTGCTCAGGCTGCTGCTGGAAGAGGTGCCGGTGAAGAGCGCGGCGAAGCTCGCGGCCGCGCTGACGGGCGCATCGCGCAACACGCTGTATGCGCGTGCGCTCGTGCTGAAGGAAGGCAAGGAGGACTGACGCGCGACGCCGCCGCGCGGAAACGACAAAGGGCTGCCGGAAGGCAGCCCTTTGCGCATGAACGGACGATCCGCCGGGTTACTTCGCCGAGATCGACGCGAACATTTCGTCGCGGGCCTCGCGCGCTTCCTGCGGCGACAGCCCTTCGATCTTCACGCGGCCCGTGCCGGCGTGCACGAGACCGATCACCTTGGCCGCCGCATAGGACAGGTCGAGCACGCGGCCGCGCTTGAACGGCCCGCGGTCGTTGACCTTCACGACGACCCACTTGCCGGTCGAGGCGTTCGTCACCTTGATGTACGACGACAGCGGCAGCGTGCGGTGCGCGGCGGTGAACGCGTTCATATTGAAGCGTTCGCCGTTCGCGGTGCGGCGGCCGTGGAAATCCCGCCCGTACCACGATGCGCGGCCGCTCTGGCGGAACTCGGACACATCCTTGCCGTCGATCGGCTCGGCGTCCGCCAGCGACGACTTCTTCGCGTCCTTGCTGTCGGCGGCCGGCATCGATGCCAGCGCGGAATCGAAACTGAGCGGCTGCTTGTCGTCGTCCGCCTTCGCGGCGGCGGCCGTCTTGTCGACGGCCTTCTTCTGGTTCACGCTGCCGGTGGTCTGGCTGGATGGCACCGCACAGCCCGTCAGCGCAAAAAACAATGCAATGGTTCCGAATCGGCTCGGAAAACGTAAATTCATCGACGTGTCGCCTTCTGGTTCGGGCCGCATCGATACAACGCTGCTTCACAACGCAGAGATGCGGCCCGGACGGCAAATGCGTGCACGCCCCGCTCGAATGCGAGCAGGCGGCTAGCATGGGCGCGGCCTTCGTCCTGGCCGCAACCGTCCTGATTAGCTTTCACGTCTGGCGCAACCTGTCCCCAACAGCCTGACCAGACCCCACATGCCGCCATCGAACATGGCTTCACGTTCGCGCGCGTCGCTACGACCAACGCACAGGAACGGCGGCACAGGCCTCATCCGGCGGCGCGGCAGCAGGGCCGCAGGCGGGCGCGCAGCACCCGGCCGGACAAGACGTGAGCACCGAATGTTCGGTGCTGGATACACCGCCGGACTCCCCGGCGGCTGATGCTTGACGGTGAATCGAACGCCTCGTTTAACGGGGCCGAAACACCAGCGAATTGCGTGAAATTCACGTGCAATGGAGCGCATTATACATAAATCAAAACCTTGTCTCGAAAAGCACCCCGGGCGCACCATTGATTCTCTCTATGACTGTAACAATCGGCATGCTCCGGGAATGCCCTGATCGGCACGCCGCCGCATGCATCGCACGCCCGGCAGCCCGTACGCGCGACCGGTACAATCGCTCCTTTTAGCCGCCGGTGCACCCATGAAAGTCACGCTCATTCCGGTCACGCCGTTCCAGCAGAACTGCTCGCTGCTCGTCTGCGAGAAGACGGGCCGCGCCGCCGTCGTCGATCCGGGCGGCGATCTCGACCGCATCGAACAGGAAGTCGCGCGGCAGAACGTGCAGGTCGAAAAGGTGCTGCTCACGCACGGGCACATCGACCACTGCGCGGGCGCGAAGACGCTCGCGACGCACTACGGCGTGCCGATCGAGGGGCCGCAGGAAGAAGAGCGCTTCTGGATCGAGAAGCTGCCGATGCAGAGCGAGCGCTTCGGCTTTCCGGCCGCCGACGTCTTCGAGCCCGACCAGTGGCTGAACGACGGCGACACCGTGCAGTTCGGCGACGAGACGCTCGAGGTCTATCACTGTCCGGGCCACACGCCCGGCCACGTCGTGTTCTTCAGCCGCGCGCATCGCGTCGCGATCGTCGGCGACGTGCTGTTCGCAGGCTCGATCGGCCGGACCGATTTCCCGCGCGGCAATCACGAGGATCTCGTCCGTTCGATCAAGGAAAAACTGTGGCCGCTCGGCGACGACGTCACGTTCGTGCCCGGCCATGGCCCGGTGTCGACGTTCGGCGACGAGCGCCGCACGAATCCGTTCGTGTCCGACAAGGTATTCGGATGAACCAGACCGCCATCCCGGAAATTTACGTCAGCACCGACGTCGAGGCCGACGGCCCGATTCCCGGCCCGCACTCGATGCTGAGCTTCGCGTCGGCCGCCTATACCGAGGACAAGCAGCTGATCGCGACGTTCTCGGCGAACCTCGAGACGCTGCCCGGCGCGCACGCGCACCCGGTGCAGGAAGCCTGGTGGAAGACCGAGCCGGAAGCCTGGGCCGCCTGCCGGCGCGATCTGCAGGCGCCCGAGGCGGCGCTGGTCGCCTACGTCGAATGGGTCGAGGCGCTGCCCGGCAAGCCGGTATTCGTCGCGATGCCGGCCGGCTTCGATTTCACGTTCATGTTCTGGTACATGATGCGCTTCGCGGGGCGCTGCCCGTTCTCGTGGTCCGCGCTCGACATCAAGACGCTCGCGTTCGCGATGACCGGCCTGCCGTACCGCAAGGCGATCAAGCCGCGCTTTCCGAAGCACTGGTTCGACGACCATCCGCACACGCACGTCGCGCTCGACGACGCGATCGAGCAAGGCGCGCTGTTCTGCAACATGCTCGCCGATCTGCGCCGGCAGCAAGCCGCGCTCGCGGGCCTGGCCGTGTCGGATACCGATCGGTCGGAAAGCGGGGGGGCGGGACAAAATCCCACGGATCCGCGAGCAAATTAGCGAATCTCGCTCAACGGCGCGTCGCCAGATTGCCTTTCCTTTCCCGGCCCTCTAACATTCAGCGTGTTGTAGCTGCCGCATGGAGGCGCAGGTGACGCTCGATTCCTTTTCGCAAAAAATCCTTCGCCTGTTGCAGCTCGACGCGCGCCGTTCCGTTCAGGAAATCTCCGACCAGGTCGGGCTGTCGAGCACGCCGTGCTGGCGCCGCATCAAGGACATGGAACAGTCGGGCGTGATCCAGCGCTACACGGCGCTGCTCGATCGCGAGAAGCTCGGCCTGCACGTCTGCGCGCTCGCGCACGTGCACCTGACGCGCCACAACGAAGGCGGCGTCGAGCAGTTCGAGCGCGAGATCGCCACCTGTCCGGAAGTCACCGAGTGCTACAGCACCACCGGCGAAGCCGATTACATCCTCAAGATCGTCGCGCCGGACATCAAGGCCTACGACGTGTTCCTGCACGAACGCATCTTCAAGATCCCGGCCGTGTCGCAGGTGCGCACGAGCGTCGTGCTGCGCGAAATCAAGTTCGACACGCAATTGCCGCTGTAAGCCGCGGCCCGGCCCCTGCGGCGGGCCGCGTTCGCGGTTGCCGGCGGCGGTTGCCGGCTGGCGCTGCCGGTCACGTCCGCGCGGACAACGTGCGCGTGAAGCTGATCCGGCGCGCGCCGAACTCGCGCTTCAGCGTATCGATGTCGAGCCGGCCGGTCAGCGCCGCATCGGTGTCGCGCGGATCGCTGTCGAGCGTCACGTCGACCTCGAGCCCCGTACTCAGGTAATGCAGGTTGATCGCCGCCGCGCGCAGCCCGCGCTGCGCGAGCGCGGCCTCGAGCCGCGCCGCGAGCTCGCCGCGCGGCGGCAACGCGAGCGCCGGACGGCGCGCCGCATCGTTCTCCGGGTCGACGTGGATCAACGCATCGAGCACGCGCGGGTCGGACAACACACGCGCCCGCGCGGTCTCGGCGATGTAATGCCCTTCGGAGACGGAGATCTTCGGATCGACGAGGATGTGCGCATCGACGAGCGCGGCATCGCCCATCTTGCGCGTGCGCAGGTCGTGCACGTCGCGCACGCCGGGCGTCGCGGCGAGCAGCGCGCGGATCTCGGCCGTGTCGGCCGTATCGAGCGCGCGGTCGGAGAGGTCCTGCAACGCGTCATAGCCGAACGTCCACCCCATGCGCGCGACCATGAAGCCGACGATGGCCGCCGCGATCGGGTCGAGCAATCGCACGCCGGCCAGGCTGCCGACGATGCCGATCGCGACGACGAGCGACGACGCGGCATCCGAACGCGCATGCCACGCGTTGGCGACCAGCATCGCCGAACGCACGCGCCGTGCTTCGCGCAGCATGTAGCGAAACAGCGCTTCCTTCGACACGAGCACCGTCAGCGCAACGATCAGCGCGGAAAAATGCACGGCCGGAATGTTTTCGAGATTAACGAGACGATCGCCGGCACGCCAGAGCATGCCGATACCAACCGCAATCAGGATCGCGCCGAGAAACAGCGACGCGACCGTCTCGTAGCGGCTATGGCCGTAATTGTGGTCGGCATCCGGCGATGCGCCGCTATGCCGATTCGCAACCAGCACGACAAAATCCGAGATCAAATCGGAAATCGAATGCACGCCGTCGGCAATCAATGCCTGCGAATGCGCAATCACGCCGACGGCAATCTGAAATGTCGCAAGCACGACATTCAGGACAATACTGACGAGCGTGCTCTTGCGCGCAACTGCGTGCTTATCTGCGCCCTGCGCGTCGCCGGAAAACGTGGACATGAAATATGAAATATCGGTGTGCGGTACGCAATTCTATCAAAGCCGCCGCGCAAGCCCTTCCAATACCCAAAAATTTCTCATTTAAATCAATCGCTTATACGAACGTGTCGCATTTTCATTCACACGGCATGCTTACATTTTCATGACGATGCCGACGAGCCTGCCGGTGACCGGAAAACAAAAAAGCCGCGCTCCTCGACGGACACGCGGCTCTTTTGAAGAGCGGGCAACCTAAACGAACGTTTAAATCGCGAACTGCTCGCGGTTCTTGCCTGCGATCCAGCGCGGCGGCTTGCCACGACCCGACCACGTCGCGCCCGTTTCCGGATCGCGGTACTTTGCCGCCACGCCTGCGCGCGGACGACCGACCTTGCCGGCCTTCGCGCGGCTGAGACCGAGTTCGGCGAGCGAAAAGCCGTAGTCGGCAATTTTCTGCTTCACGTCATTCAGCACTTCAGCGTATTCACGCGACTTCGCTTCTTCGATTTGCTTCTCCAGCTTCTCCCGCTGGGCCAGCAGGTCCTTGTAAGAAGACATAGTTTCCCTTTCTATCTGACCAATGGCGCCGGTCTGCAGCCAGCTCACCATTCCATGAAATATATGTGCCTCGGATTTTCGAAGGCAGAGATTAGCACAAAAAAGATTTGATAGAAGCGAGATTCACGAAAATCCCGAGACCGATTGTAATTCGCACATGTCATTTTGACCGGACGCGGCCTTTTCTCAAATTTTCACGCTCCTACATAGAGATTAGGACATTAGCGATTGGCTATTAGGTCTATCAACATACGCAATTACCCTGCATTCGAAAAAATCAAAGCTTTCATCGGACGACAGTTTTGCGAAAACCACATGACGCGGTTTGCTAAACGGACAAATCGCTGACCCGCGACGTCACGTCACATCCTTTGCGCTGGCGATCAGCCGCTCGCGCAATGCACCGGTATCGGCCGATGGCGACTCGAACGGCGTGCGCACCCGGCGACCGTCGCATCGCCAGTCGGCGCCATGGCGATCGACGCCGAGCAGGTCGAGCCCGTCGCGGTGTGCATCGCCCGCCTCGTAGGCGTGCCACAGCGCCTGTTCGTCGTCGAACGCGAGCGGCGGCAGCGTATCGAGCTGCGTGCCGTCGACCCAGCCCATTCGCCCGAACCCGCCGATATAGCGCAGCCGCTCGATCTCGAGCGCCCAGAACGCGAAATCGCCGAGCGCGAGATAGCGCGCGGCGTCCGGCTCGTAGCGCAGGTAGCGCGCGGTGACGTGCGGATCGTCGCCGAGCGGCACGAACCGGCCCAGCAGCGTCGCGCGCTCGGCGTTCAGGACATCGCCGTCGCTTGCGTCGACGACGAGGAAACCCGCGCGCGGATCGGCAACGAGATTGCGCGTGTGCTCGGCCAGGCCGCTCACCAGGATCACCGGCCGATGGCTTGCATCGGGTGCAAACGGCACGACGGTCGGATACGGAAAGCCCTGCGGCTCGCGCGTATGGGTGGCGAGCGTGCCGAGCGCGCAGCGATGCAGCAGATGCAGGGCGAAGGCGGGATCGATGTTCAAGCGGACTCCTGCGGTCGAAAGGCGGCGCGTCGGGCATGCCGCATGCGCGTTGATGTTACCCGCTGGCGCCGCGCGCCGCGCATCGGCCGAACGGCCAGCGCGCGGCAGGAACGTAAGCGGTTCGATAGAATCGGACCCATCCGACGGGCGCCGCGTGCGCCCGTGCATTTTCCTGACGAGCCTTCCCGTGTCCCAATCCTCTTCCCCCGAATCGTCGTCCCCGTTCGCCGCGCCGCCCGACGCGCATCGCGTCCTGCCGCTGCCGGCCCGCCAGCGCGCGCGCACCGCGTCGATGGCGCTGTTCTTCGTCGCCGGCATGATGTACGCGTCGTGGGGCGTGCACGTGCCGACCGTGCGCGACAAGTTCGCGCTGAGCCCCGGGCTGCTGTCGATCGCGCTGTTCGCGGTCGCCGGCGGGTCGATCGTCGCGATGCTGAGCATCGCGCGCTGGATCGCGCGCGTCGGCTCGCGCACCGCGTGCCTCGCCGGCGGCCTCGTGATGTCCGCGTGCGCGGCGCTGATCCTCGTCGTCCCCGACTACTGGATGCTGCTCGCGGTGCTCGCGCTGTTCGGCTTCTCGATGGCGACGCTCGACGTCGCGATGAATGCCGAGGCCAGCGCGGTCGAAATCGCGCTCGGCAAACCGATCATGTCGTCGCTGCACGGGATGTTCAGCATCGGCGGGATGGCCGGCGCGGCGGCCGGCGGCGCGCTGCTGTCGGCCGGCATGGCGCCGGCCGCGCATCTGGCGCTCGCGGCGGCGGTGGGCGCCGCGGTGCTCGTGGCCGCGAGCCCGGCCGTGCTGCCGCACGTGCCGCATCACGAACAGGCGCACGGCGGCGGCAACCGCTGGCGCTCGCCCGCGTTGTGGATGCTCGGCGGCATCGCGCTGATCGCGCTGATCGCCGAAGGTGCGATGTACGACTGGGCGACGGTCTACATGCGTGACGTGGTCGCGGCGAGCCCCGCGCTCGCGAGTGCCGCGTATGCGGCGTTCTCGGGCGGGATGGCCATCGCGCGCTTCGCGGGCGACGCCGTGCGCGCCCGCTTCGGCGCGCCGCAGCTCGTGTTCGCGAGCGCGTCGCTCGCCTGCGCGGGGATGATCGGCGCGCTGCTGCTGCCGTATTCGGCCGCGGTGCTGACCGGTTTCACGCTGATGGGACTCGGGCTGGCCAACATGATGCCCGTGCTGTTCGCGGCCGCGGCGCGCGTAAAAGGCATCCACGCGGCCGAAGGGCTCGCGCACGTGGCCGGGCTCGCGTATTTCGGACTGCTGTTCGGTCCGGTCGCGATCGGCGCGGTCGCGCAGGCGTCGAACCTGACGGTCGGCCTGTCGGTCGTCGCGCTGTGCGCGGCGCTCGTCGCACTGGTCGCGCCGAAGGTGCTCGCGCACCTGAAGATCTGACGGCGCGGCCGCACACGCCGGCCCAAAAAGAAAGCGCGCATGCGTTGCCGCATGCGCGCTTCACCCTCCTGTCGACCGCTTGTCGATCGCGCGTCGCGTTACATCTTCACTTCGTCGAGCAGCGACTTCTTGCCGCTCTTGTAGTTGTACAGCGAGATCACGCCGTGCTGCAGGTCGCCCTTCGAGTCGAAGGTCGTCGTGCCGATCACGCCCGTGTACTTCGTCGCCGGCATCGCCGCGAGGATCTTGTCCGGGTCCGTCGAGTTCGCGCGCTTCATCGCGTCGGCGATGATGTACACGGCGTCATACGTGAACGGTGCGTAGATCTGGATCGGCTGGCCGAAGCGCTTCTCGTACTTCGCCTTGAACGCGTTGCCGCCCGGCATCTTCTCGAGCGAAGCGCCGGCTTCCGAGCACACGATGTTGTCGGTCGCGTCGCCGGCCAGGTCGGCCAGCTTTTCCGTGCACACGCCGTCGCCCGCGAAGATCTTCGCGCGCAGGCCGAGCTGCTTCGCCTGTTTCGCGAACGGGCCGCCGGTGGCGTCCATGCCGCCGTACATGATCGCGTCCGGGTTTTCGCCCTTGATCTTGGTCAGAATCGCGCGGAAGTCGACCGCCTTGTCGTTCGTCGCGTCATGCGACATCACCTTCAGGCCGAGCGCCTTCGCCTTCTTCTCGAACTCGTTCGCGAGACCCTGGCCGTACGCGGTCGAATCGTCGACCACCGCCACGCTCTTGATGCCCTTCGAGTGCGCGTAGTTCGCCAGTGCCGGGCCCTGCTGCGCATCGGTCGCCACCACGCGATACGTGGTCTTGAAGCCTTGCTGCGTGTACGCCGGGTTGGTCGCCGACGGCGAGATCTGCACGATGCCCGCATCGCTGTAGATCTTCGAGGCCGGGATCGACGTGCCCGAGTTCAGGTGGCCGACCACCGCGACGACCTTGTCGTCGACGAGCTTCTGCGCAACCTGCGTCGCCTGCCGCGGGTCGGCGGCGTCATCCTGCGGGTCGAGTTGCAGCGTGATCTTCTGGCCGCCGATCGTGAGGCCCTTCGCGTTGATCTCCTCGACTGCGAGACGTGCACCGTTTTCGTTGTCCTTGCCCAGGTGTGCAATGCCGCCCGTCAACGGCGCGACGTGGCCGATCTTGACGACTTGATCGGCGGACGCGTTGCTTGCAGCTGCAGCGCACAGCATCGCTGCCGCGGTGATCGGCAACAGCTTTTGCATCTTGATATTCATGTAAGTCTCCAGTTCGGTCCCAAAAAACGCCATCGCCCGGTGCCCCGCTGCCATCCCCGTGTTTCAATCACTGGACGATTCGCCGGTTGCATCGTTCATGCACTTGGCCTCAAGCACGTGAAAACAGCCGCTTTTAGCAGCCGCCCGCTCGTACTTGCGCGCAAGTGTAGGTGATCAAATTAATTTGTGGGACTTTTTTAGGATAGTGGTAACACTACCGATATGCGCGCTTTGGAGGGATGACTCGAATGGCGCTGCAAGCCCCGACGGATAAGGGTTTCCGCTAGTTCCAGCACACTGCGGAAAGGTCGTTTCAATCGATTCGTGCGGGCATTTCGATTCGGTATTTTGTGCCCGCGATCATTGAATGAAACGCGCGTGACAGCACGCGCGTTTCGTCGTCCGATATCCATCGTTCCAGCGGTTGAAGCAGCGTTCAGGCAGCCGATGCGCGCCACTCCGCGTCGAGCGCGGCGACCAGTTGCGACGTCGTCAACGCATCGCCGCGCCGCCGCGCGAGCGGCGCGCCCTGCCCGGCCCACAGCGACAGGTAGTCGCCGTCGTTCGCGCGCGCGGCGGCCTGGCGCAACGGCTGGGTCAGCGCGTTCTGCACCGGATACGGCGGGACGTCGGCCACGTGCTCGCCGAGCCGCGCCATCAGCGTATTGCGCAGCCCGCGTGCATGACGGCCGGTGATCGCGCGCGTGACCTGCGTCGACGTATCGGCGCTCGCGAGCAGGCGTGCCTTCCAGTCCGCGGCGATCGCACTTTCCGCGCACGTGAGGAACGCGGTGCCGAGCTGCGCGCCCTGCGCGCCGAGCGCCAGTGCGGCCGCGATACCGCGGCCGTCCATGATGCCGCCCGCGGCCAGTACGGGCAGGCCGGTCGCGTCGACGAGCTGCGGGACCAGCGCGAACGTGCCGATCAGCGCGTCCTCGGCTGAACCGATGAAGGTGCCGCGATGGCCGCCGGCCTCGACGCCCTGCGCGGAGATCGCATCGGCGCCGGCCGCCTGCCAAGCGAGCCCTTCGGCGACGTGCGTCGCGGTGCCGATCACATACGTGCCGGCGGCTTTCAGGCGGGCGACGTCGACCGCGTCGAGCACGCCGAACGTGAAGCTCGCGACCGGCACGCGCAGCGCGACGAGCGCATCGAGCTGCGCGCGGAAATCGGGCGCGTAGCGCGCGGGCGCCGTGCCCGGCGGCAGGCCGAGCGCGGCGTTCAGCGGGTCGATCGCCGCGAGTGCGCGCGCGACGGTCGCCGCGTCCGGCGCGGCGTCATCGGGCAACACGAACAGGTTGATCGCGAACGGGCGATCGGTCGCCGCGCGGATCGCGGCGACTTCGGCTTCGATACGCTCAGGCGCGAGCGCGCCGGCGCCGAAGCTGCCGAGCGCACCGGCATTCGATGCGGCGGCGGCCATCGCGGTCGTGGTCGCGCCGACCATCGGCGCCTGCACGAGCGGCAGACGCAGGCCGAAGCGTTCGGAAAAGGGCGTGGAAAACGAGCGGGCGGACATGGCGAATCCTTCGATGACGATGCGCGAAAGCGCTTTGTAAAGGCCGACACATCGACTCTATCGAAGCGGCGCGGCGCCGAAAAATGAATAATCGAGATCGAAACGATCGCTGCGCGAGAAGCGCCCGCGTGCACTGCAGCACCGAACGATTGGTGGCACACTAGGCCGCCTTCTTTTCACCCCGGGGCGCCTCGCGCACCCCGCACGCCAGGAGTTCAGAACGTGACTGCCCAATGGATCGACATCCCGACCGGTAACGACAGCTTCGGCGGCTATCTCGCATTGCCCAAGCGCGGCAAGGGCCCTGCCGTCATCATCATCCAGGAGATCTTCGGCGTGAACGCGCACATCCGTGCGGTCGCCGACCAGTACGCGGCCGACGGCTTCGTCGCGCTCGCGCCCGACGTGTTCTGGCGCACGCAGCCGCGCGTCGAGCTGACCTACGAAGGCGCGGATCGCGACAAGGGCATCGAGCTGATGAAAAAGACCGACGTGGGTCTCGCGGTCGCGGACATCGGCGCGGCGGCCGACGCGTTGCGCGCCCGCCCCGAAGTGGCCGGCAAGCTCGCCGCGATCGGCTACTGCTTCGGCGGCCAGCTCGCGTACCGCGCGGCCGCGACCGGCAAGCTCGACGCGGCGGTGTCCTATTACGGCGGCGGCATCCAGAACGCGCTCGACCTCGCCGGCCAGGTCACGCAGCCGATCCTGTTCCACTACGCGGAAAACGACCACGGCATTCCGCTCACCGCCGTCGACCAGGTGAAGGCCGCGTTCGCCGGCCACGGCGATGCGTCGTTCCACGTGTACCCGGGCGCCGAGCACGGCTTCAACTGCACGGACCGCGCGTCGTACAACCAGCGTGCCGCGGCGCTCGCGCACGGCCGCACGCTGACCTTCCTCGCCGAGCATCTCTAAAAAGGCCCGGCAGCGGGCCCGCCACGCCGGGCTCGCGTTATGCTCGCACCATCGCCACGAGTCACAACGGGGGTGACCGCGATGCACTCGGACTATCTCGCGCATGACGCAATCGGCCTCGCCGCGCTCGTGCGCGACCGCCAGGCCAGCCCGCGCGAACTGCTCGACGCCGCGATCGGCCAGGCCGAAGCGGTCAACGGCGCAATCAATGCGATCGTGCTGCAGGACTACGAAGCCGCGCGGGAACGTGCGGCGGGCGCGCCCGAACCGGGCGCCGCTACGCCGTTCGCGGGCGTGCCGTATCTCGTCAAGGATCTCGGCGCGGCGGTCGCCGGGCTGCCGCTGTCGATGGGCAGCCGGCACTACCGCTACTTCGTGCCGGCCGACGATTCGCCGGTGATCGCGCGCAGCCGCGCGGCGGGCCTGAACGTATTCGGCAAGACCAACACGTCCGAGATCGGCCAGATGCCGTACACCGAACCGGCACTGTTCGGCGCGTGCCGCAACCCGTGGAATCTCGATCACACGCCGGGCGGTTCGAGCGGCGGCGCGGCGGCGGCCGTCGCGGCCGGCATCGTGCCGCTCGCGCATGCGTCCGACGGCGGCGGCTCGATCCGCATTCCGGCGTCGTGCTGCGGGCTGTTCGGCCTGAAGCCGAGCCGCAACCCGGTGCTCGTCGACCTGCCGTCGAACGGCGAACTCGTCGTCCAGCACGCGGTGTCGCGCAGCGTGCGCGACAGTGCGCTGCTGCTCGACGTGACGACCGGCCAGACGTTGCCGCCCGGCGCGCCCGGCACCTTCCTCGGCGCGCTCGATACGCCGCCCGGCCCGCTGCGGATCGGCCTCGTCGTCGATCCGATGCTCGCGCCGGCGCTCGCCGACGACACGCGCGCGGCGCTCGACGACGCGGCCGCGCTGCTCGAATCGCTCGGCCATCACGTCGAACCGGCGACGCTGCAGATCGACTATGCGCGCGCGGCCGAAACCTTCCTCACGCTGTGGGCGACGATCGCCGAAGAAATGGTGCTCGGCGCGCGCGAACTGACCGGCCGCACGCCGCGGCGCGGCGAATTCGAGGCCGCGACCTGGGCGATGGCCGTGGTGGGCCGGCGGCTCGCGCGCACGCGCCTGCCCGACGTGCTCGAATGGCAACGCCAGCTCACCGTGCAGGTCGCCGGTCTCGTGTCGCGTTACGACGCGATCCTGTGCGCATCGCTCGCGGGGCCACCGGTGAAGATCGGCGAACTGCAGCCGACGCCGTTCGAATCCGCGCAGATGAAGCTGGTCGCCGCGCTGCCGGTGAAGCCGCTGCTGAAGGAGATGCTCGCGAAGTCGTCGGAGAAGGCGTTCGCGTGGGCCGGCTGCACCGAGCTGTTCAACCTGACCGGCCAGCCGGCGATGTCGGTGCCGCTGTACTGGAACGCGCGCGGGCTGCCGATCGGCGTGCAGTTCGCCGCGCGCCACGCGGACGAAGCGTTGCTGCTCCGGCTCGCGCGGCAGCTCGAACAGGCGCGGCCGTGGTTCGACCGCCGTCCGCCGCTGATGCAGGCGCAGCGCTGATTCAGCGGCTTCCGCCACGCGGCATGCGCGGCGCTTCACGATAAAAAAAAGCCCCGCCGGCGCAAACCGGCGGGGCTTTCACGCAGGCAACCGCGTGACGGCGCTCGTTACACCGCGAGCCGTTCGCAGATCGTCCGCGTGGCGGTCGCCAAGTTCAACGTGTAGAAGTGCAGCCCCGGCACGCCCGCGTCGATCAGGCGCTGGCACAGGTTCGTGACGACGTCCGCGCCGAACGCGCGGATCGACTCGCGATCGTCGCCGAAGCTCTCGAGCCGGCGCGCGACCCAGCGCGGCACTTCGGCGCCGCACATCTCGGAGAAGCGCATCAGCTGAGAGAAGTTCGTGATCGGCATGATGCCCGGCACGATCGGCACGTCCACCCCCAGCTTGCGCGCATCGTCGACGAAGCGGAAATACGCGTCCGCGTTGAAGAAGTACTGCGTGATCGCGGAATTCGCGCCGGCTTTCACCTTGCGCGCGAAATTCTCGAGATCGGCCTTCGGCGAGCGCGATTGCGGGTGGTACTCCGGATAACCGGCAACCTCGATGTGGAACCAGTCGCCATGCTCGGCGCGGATGAAGCTGACGAGCTCGGACGCATAGCGCAGCTCGCCGACCTCGCCCATCCCCGACGGCAGGTCACCGCGCAGCGCGACGATGTGCCGGATGCCGTGCGAGCGGTACTGGTCGAGGATCGCGCGCAGGCTGTCGCGCGACGAGCCGATGCACGACAGGTGCGGCGCGGCCTCGAGGCCGTCCTTCTGCATGTCGAGCACGGTATCGAGCGTGCCCTGCTGCGTCGAGCCACCGGCGCCGAACGTCACGGAGACGAATTTCGGCTTCAGCGGCAGCAGCTGCGCGCGCGTGGCGCGCAGCTTTTCGACGCCGTCCGCCGTCTTCGGCGGGAAGAATTCAAACGAGAGTTCGATCGGTTTCATGATTCGATGGGGTTGGGCCTGCGCCCGCCGGCCCTCAGCCGATGTCGCGCTGGCCGAAGATCAGGGCGGACAGCAGCCACGACACGATGCTGTACAGGATCGAACCGAAGAACGCGGACCAGAACCCCGACACCTCGAAGCCCTTCAGCAGCGACGACGCGAACCAGAAGCACAGCGCGTTCACGACGAGGATGAACACCCCGAGCGTGACGATCGTGACGGGCAGCGTCAGCAGGATCAGCACCGGCCGGATCACCGTGTTGATCAGCCCGAGCACGACCGCGATGATCAGCGCGGTGCCGAAGCTCTTGATGTGGATCGACGGCACGAGGTACGTGATGATCAGCAGCGCCAGCGCGTTGATGACCCAGGTGAGGATGACGCTCATGGAGGGCTCCGGTTCGGTTGTCGATCGGTACGATCGGTGAGCGCCGCCGCGCCGTGCGCCCGCAACGGGCGCGCGGCGCGACGGCGGCAGCGCATCAGTACATCAGTAGCGGTAGTGGTTCGGCTTGAACGGGCCGTCCTTCTGCACGCCGATGTACGAAGCCTGCTCGTCCGACAGCACCGACAGGTTCGCGCCGATGCGCGCCAGGTGCAGGCGCGCGACCTTTTCATCGAGATGCTTCGGCAGCACGTACACCTTGTTCTCGTACTGCTCGCCGCGCGTGAACAGTTCGATCTGTGCGAGCGTCTGGTTCGCGAACGAGTTCGACATCACGAACGACGGGTGGCCGGTCGCGCAGCCGAGGTTCACGAGGCGGCCTTCGGCCAGCAGGATCACGCGCTTGCCGTCCGGGAAGATGATGTGGTCGACCTGCGGCTTGATGTTTTCCCACTGGTACTGGCGCGTCGACGCAACGTCGATTTCCGAGTCGAAGTGGCCGATGTTGCAGACGATCGCGTTGTGACGCATCGCCTTCATGTGATCGTGGTTGATCACGTGGTAGTTGCCGGTCGCCGTCACGAAGATGTCGGCCTTGTCGGCCGCGTATTCCATCGTCACGACGCGGTAGCCTTCCATCGCCGCCTGCAGCGCGCAGATCGGATCGATTTCGGTGACCCACACGGTCGCGCCCAGGCCGCGCAGCGACTGCGCGCAGCCCTTGCCCACGTCGCCGTAGCCCGCGACGACCGCGACCTTGCCCGCGATCATCACGTCGGTCGCGCGCTTGATGCCGTCGACGAGCGATTCACGGCAGCCGTACAGGTTGTCGAACTTCGACTTCGTGACCGAATCGTTCACGTTGAACGCCGGGAACGGCAGGCGGCCGTCCTTTTCCATCTGGTACAGGCGGTGCACGCCGGTCGTGGTCTCTTCGGTCACGCCCTTGATGTGCGCGAGGCGCTTCGAGTACCAGTTCGCGTCGACGTCGAGGTGGGCCGCGATCGACTTGTACAGCGCGACTTCTTCCTCGTTGGTCGGCTTCGCGATCACC